>NZ_CAWMSA010000035.1:149690-196668 GCF_963870205.1 Anabaena sp. CA = ATCC 33047
AGGTTTCCCACCCACTCTTAAAGAAATCTCAATTGCAGCCATCAAATCCCAATTAATCACTAATTGCTGGTGCATTCAAAGAAACTTGGGCTGTTTCTTGTTTTTGCTGTGCTAATGTGGGGACAGAATCACGCAACCTAGCTGTTAGTTGTACTGTTGTAGAGTCGTACATCTGAGTGAGTAACTTGGGATAGAAACCAATACCAATAATTGGCACTAACAAACAAGCAATGATGAAAACTTCGCGGGGTTCAGCATCAATTAAAGCTTGGTGAGAAACTAATTCTTCGTTTTCTTGACCGTAGAAAATTTCCCGCAACATTGATAGCAAGTAAATTGGAGTTAAAATCACGCCAACCGCCATCAAAAATACTACGATGACTTTAAATGTAGGGCTATAAGCATCGCTGGTTGCAAAACCGACAAATATCATTAACTCGGCTACGAAACCACTCATTCCGGGTAATGCTAAGGAAGCCATCGAACAAGTGGTAAACATGGCGAAAATCTTCTGCATCCGTTTACCGACACCACCCATTTCATCTAACATCAGGGTGTGTGTCCGGTCATAAGTTGCACCGACAAGGAAGAACAAACTCGCCCCAATTAACCCGTGAGACACCATTTGCAAGACTGCGCCACTTAAACCTAAGTCGGTAAAGGAAGCGAAGCCAATAACCACAAACCCCATGTGAGAAATTGAGGAGTAAGCAATTTTGCGTTTGAGGTTGCGTTGGGCAAAGGATGTTAAGGCAGCATAGATGATATTCACTACCCCCAGAATTACCAACACAGGGGCAAAGTAAGCATGGGCATCAGGCAGTATCCCCGCATTCATGCGAATTAGGGCATAACCACCCATTTTGAGAAGAATACCAGCCAATAACATGTGTACTGGGGCTGTAGCTTCACCGTGGGCATCTGGTAGCCAAGTATGTAGGGGAATGATGGGCAACTTGACGGCGTAGGCAATTAGGAAGCCAGCATACAGCAACAATTGGAAATTTAGGGCGTAATCTTTGAGAGCGAGCGATCGCATATCAAAGGTGACATTATCGCCATAAAAGGCCATTGTCAACGCTGCCACCAAAATAAACAGCGAACCGCCAGCAGTGTACAAAATAAACTTGGTCGCTGCGTATTGCCGCTTTTTACCGCCCCAAATTGCCAGCAGCAGGTAAACCGGAATCAATTCCAATTCCCACACCAGGAAAAACAGCAGCATATCCTGTACGGCGAATACGGCTATTTGACCGCCATACATCGCCAATAGCAAAAAGTAAAATAGCCTCGGCTTCAAAGTCACAGGCCAAGCTGCTAAGGTGGCTAGGGTGGTGATGAATCCAGTCAAAATAATTAGGGGCATAGACAAGCCATCCGCCCCCACAGACCAATTCAAATCCAACTGTGGAACCCAAGGGTAACTTTCCACCAGTTGCAAGTTTGGATTGTTGAAGTCGTATTGGGTATAAAATGCGTAAACAATCAGGGCGAAGTCAATTAAGCCGACGATCAGGGCGTACCAACGGATGGTTTTACCGTCCTTATCGGGAATGATGGGAGTCAGTAGCGACGCGGCTATTGGTAATAAAATAATCGTCGTCAGCCACGGAAAATTAGCTGTATTCATCACAATTTGTCTACTATCAAAATCATGTTTGTCAAAAAGCCTCTAGTTATTAACTAACAGCTTTTTGACGATTTGGCAGTTATTGTTAGGTTGATTTAATCAAATTGGTATTTTCGATGAGGAGTTTTAAGTCCTCTTTTTCTATAAGCGGCGGGTTTTGTGGCGAGGTCAAATACCTGTTACAAAACGTAATTTAAAATTTCAAATTAATTTAATGTTTCTGTTAACTAAAGTTAAAAATCTGACTTGAAAAAGCTGCGGAACTAAAATTTTACTAAAGCTTGAATTGTGAATTATTGAAGTATTAACCAAAACAAAAGAGTCTAATTGAGACTCTGACAAAACTTAGGGGCAGACAAACGCCCACCCCTATGAAAATCAGGTGACACCAAAGAAAATCACCAAGCCCAAAACAGCCCCAAAGATGATCAAGGCATAAAATTGAGCGCGACCATTTTCTAGGTATTTCAAACCTTCACCACTGACAAGGGTGAAAAAGCCTGTCAGGTTAACAGCACCATCCACCACTCGGAAGTCTACTTCCATCACTTGTCTAGCCAAGCGGCGTAAACCCAGGACAAACACACGATGGTAAATGTCATCGAAGTACCACTTGTTCAGGGATAGTTCGTAGAGTGGCTTAATTTTGGCTGCGATCGCAGCTGGGTCAATTACACGCTGCAAATACATCAAAGAAGCCAAGGTAATCCCAATTAAGGAAATACCCACTGAACCACCCGCCATGATGTAAAACTCATGGGGGTCAAACTCGGCTGCTTTTTCGAGAATTTCGGTGAGGCTTTCTGTAGGAGAAAAGATAAACCGTTCAAAGTAATTGTTGTAAGGTGTACCTACCAAACCAATCAAAATTGAAGGTATAGCCAACACTAGCAAGGGTAAGACCATCGTCCAAGGAGATTCATGGGGAGAATCACTGTGATGACCGTGGGAATCATGATGATCCGCTTTTGCTGCCAGTTCTCCTTTTTTCATCGCCCCAGGCCCAAAATTAGGCGCAGCAGCACCTAATTCTAGAGGCATATCAGCAGCAGCTTTTTTGAGTAGGTTTTTGATTTTCTCGTCATTACCCCGGAATTTGCCTTCAAATGTCGAGAAATACATTCTAAACATATAAAAAGCAGTAATCCCGGCTGTCATCCAGCCAATAAACCATAACAAGGGGTTAGCGGCATAAGCTGCCCCCAGAATTTCGTCTTTTGACCAGAAGCCAGCAAAGGGAGGAATCCCAGAAATTGCCAAACAGCCAATCAAAAAGGTGAGTCCGGTTAGGGGCATATACTTCCGCAGTCCGCCCATTAAGCGCATATCCTGCGCCAAGGCTGGGTCATGACCAACAACTGCTTCCATGCCGTGAATCACCGAACCAGAACCCAAGAACAGCATCGCTTTGAAATAGGCGTGAGTCATCAGGTGGAATAAACCAGCACTGTAAGCACCTACACCCATTGCCATCACCATGTAGCCTAATTGGGAGATGGTGGAGTAAGCCAAGCCTTTTTTGATGTCGTTTTGGGTAATGGCAATAGTAGCCCCAAGAAATGCTGTAAATGCTCCCGTAAAGGCGATGACGTTCATCGCGGCGGGGACGTGTTCAAACACCGGGTACATCCGGGCAACTAGGAATACACCTGCTGCTACCATTGTTGCGGCGTGGATTAAGGCAGAAATTGGAGTGGGGCCTTCCATCGCGTCTGGTAGCCAGACATGAAGGGGAAATTGGGCGGACTTGGCGACGGGGCCGAGGAAAACTAAAATTGCAAACAGAATTGCCAGGAAATTGCTCAGTGAGCCTGTTTGTACCAGTTCCCCTAGGCGATCGCCCATAATAGTGAAATCGAAGCTGCCTGTAGCCCAAAATAGCCCCAGAATGCCCAGCAGTAACCCAAAGTCACCCACGCGGTTGGTCACAAATGCTTTTTGACAAGCATCGGCGGCTGACTTGCGATCGTACCAAAAGCCGACCAGCAAGTAAGAACACATCCCCACCAGTTCCCAGAATATGTAAATCTGCACAAGGTTGGGGCTAACAACTAGACCCAACATGGATGAGCCAAATAAGCTGAGATAGGCGTAAAATCTCACGTATCCTGGGTCATGAGCCATGTAGCCATCGGTATAAACCATAACTAAGAAGGCTACTGTAGTCACAATCACCAGCATTAAGGCGGTGAGATTGTCGATAGTATAGCCCATGCTCAGGTGGAAATTCCCGGCTGCTGCCCATTCCAGGGTGCGGAGATAGGTTGCGTGTCCTTGGAGTTGACTCCAAAGTAAGGCCAACGACAGACCCATTGCTGCGCCCATCAGGGAAATGATCAACGCTGCATTTAGTTGTCGTAGGCGGTTTGTCGTCTGATTTAACGAAATTAAGCCTATGCCGACTAGCATTGCCCCCAAAAGCGGCAATACCGGAATCAGCCAGGCGTATTGATAGATTATTTCCATCACTGACGCGTACTTTGAGGATTCTTGACTAACTTTGGACTTTACTGTACAGTGATTGCCGCCAGCAAATGTCCAGGTCGGAACTGTTAATAATTGTGACACACACCCTAGATGATAAAATACCCCACTCAATCACATTTCGGTGGGGTAATTAAGCTTGGTTTTAGATTTAGGCACTAGCAAGGGGGCAGGGGGACGGAGAAGCAGGGAAGATTTTTCCCCAAAATTCTTTAATTTTGAATTTTAAATTTTGAATTTTGAATTGATTTGTCCCCAATCCCCAATCATGCTAAATGACATTCTAGGTCTGCGGTCTTGGGGCTGTGGTAAGTTGGGAGGCGATGACTATAGGTGAGTTTAATTTCTTCCAAAGCTAAACGTAAGTCATCTCGACCACGAAAACCTTCTAAGCGATGCCGAACCATACCATTTTCAATCAACAGTAAGGTAGGCAGAGACTTTAGGCGATAAGTGTTAGAAAGTTTAAAATTGTCATCGGCGTTAATCCCAACTAATTTAATTTGCTCCCCGCATTCAGCTTGAAATTGCAGGAGCAAAGGGTGGATAATCCGACATAAACCACACCAAGGTGCTTCAAAGTTGACTAAAACTGGAATTGGAGATTCTAAAACTTCTTGAGTAAATGTCCGCTCACTAACCGACAACACCATGACGCCTCTAAAATTATAGGGTTTTATTATCAAACTAGCTATCAGCAGAAGAAGTTAGCAAGCTAGTAAAGGCTTTATAGCAGTTAGGTTTCAAAATTGCTTTTGGCTTTGACACACAAGCCAGCAGCATTTTAACGGCTGCTTTTTAGCTTTTTAAGTCCTGGCAGACCTCTGGGAGAGGTTATTGTGAATGCTGTGCCTGATACTCTCCCACAGAGGCAATTGCTCAGTAACTTACCACTATAAAAAAATATTCCAACTAATGAGCGTACCCCCACTAACAGCTGTTTCCATTCATCCTACATTGATTTGGTAGTAATTGATAAGTAGGAAATTTCCCGCTTGTTAGTATTTTTTTTGGAGATTGGGGATCATGAGCAAACTACCAACTTACCCGGCTAGTTGCTACCAGTAAAAAGGGATGCGCCCACCAAAGCAGTGCGACAAAAATACCAATACCTAAGTAAGCAGGACGAAGAAATTCTTGCCAGTTGAGAGATTGGCGACCATCAATAATTGCTAAAAAGGGAATAATGGAGGTGCGCTGTTTGACAATTGCAAAGGCTTCACCATAACGATCGCTCAAACGGCGATCGCCGTGCCACACTCCAAATAAATGATGCAATACTAACCCAATTGATGTTACCAAAGTAAAGCTAGTACCTAACCACAGGGTATGAGCGATACACCAAATTATTTGCCCCACCATTTGGGGGTGGCGGGTAATTCGGATTATCCCTGTCTCATACAGATGCACTTGGGGCTTTTGAATAGCCGCAATTTCTAGTAGATTGAAGGTGGCAGGATACAAAAATAAAAATGAAATCGCTGACAACACCCAAACTATTGCTTTCACTCCCGGTACACCTTGTACCTGCCAAAGTTGCAGGCCATCATAACGGTGATTAAAAAAGTAAATAATTAGTGTGACAGCCAAAGGTAAACTAACTAATGCAAACACAATGCGATACACCCTGGGGCCGATGTACTTTTCTGCCCAAGGTCGCAAAGCCGCTCCCCCACTGTGGGCGATCGCAAACGTTAACAGTAACCCCAGCATGACAAAATGACTCGGAGTTAACCAAGTATTAAGCATCATAAACATAGGTGAAGTTATTTAAAGAAAAGTTAAGTATATACAACCAATACCACAAAGTATTCCAGAGGGGACTTTTATCAAGATGTTGTGATACTGTCTTTTTCGAGTTAAGCCTCCAAGTGTAAGATGCAACCAATCATGCACAGCTTCTAGCTGTAAACCTTGATTGATTGCCAAAGCTGCTCCTTTCAAAAGTTTGTGGGTTGAGCCATTATGTCTGACCTTCCTTTCACTTTAGATCAGTTACGTATTCTCAAAGCGATCGCCGTAGAAGGGAGCTTCAAGCGCGCCGCTGATAGTCTATACGTCTCCCAACCTGCCGTGAGTTTGCAAGTGCAGAATTTAGAACGGCAATTGGATGTACCCTTATTCGACCGTGGCGGACGACGCGCACAGTTAACCGAAGCAGGGCATCTACTATTGAGTTACGGTGAAAAAATCCTCAGTTTGTGTCAAGAAACTTGCCGAGCGATTGAGGATTTACAAAACCTTCAGGGTGGTACTTTAATCGTCGGTGCTTCTCAAACTACTGGTACATATTTACTGCCCAAAATGATCGGGATGTTTCGCCAAAAATATCCCGATGTTGCTGTCCAACTACACGTCCACTCTACCCGACGCACTGCTTGGAGCGTCGCTAATGGTCAGGTAGATTTGGCAATTATTGGCGGTGAAATCCCCGCAGAATTGGCAGAATCTTTAGAAATTATTCCCTACGCTGAAGATGAACTGGCACTGATTTTACCTGTATTCCATCCCTTCGCCAAACAGGACACCATTCAAAAAGAAGACCTATATAAATTACAATTCATTGCCCTAGATTCCCAATCCACAATTCGCAAGGTCATTGACCAGGTATTAGCACGCTGTGGTCTTGATACTAGGCGGTTTAAAATTGAAATGGAACTCAATTCCATTGAAGCGATTAAAAACGCTGTGCAATCAGGGTTAGGTGCGGCTTTTGTTTCCACCAGCGCGATCGCCAAAGAATTACAAATGGGTGTACTGCACTGCACCCCCATTGAAGGTGTTGTTGTCAAGCGCACACTATGGCTGATATTTAATCCTAACCGCTATCGTTCTAAAGCCGCCGAAGCTTTTAGTCAAGAAATCTTGCCCCAGTTTGCTGCCCCTGACTGGAATCAGGAAATCTTAAAATTTTCCCAGAAGAAATTAATGGTAAGTGCATTAGATGCAGTCATACCAAATTCTGCTGAAGAAGATTAGTGATTGGTTATTAGTTATTAGTCATTAGTCATTAGTCATTAGTCATTAGTGAACAACTAGCGACTATTGACTATAGGCTTTTGACTCAAAAACTCACATAGAAGCAAATACTGCGGTTAATCAAACAAGTTGCAGTAATATATCTTTCTTAATGACTCACTAGCTACTAACCCCAAAGGCATTGTCTCAATGTTCAATCTAGCCCTTGCCGTTGGGGCGAACGCAGGGGCTATTACTTGCTCCATACCAAGAACGATTCGTCCTCCCTAAATGTCTTGATCAATGGCACAAATTGAACATTGAGGCCTTTTAGCGATAAATTTGCCCGATTGCATAATCTGTTTGTGGTGGACAAACAGATTTTTTTAACTGAGCAGTAAGCAAGTGTTGCTGGCGCGGACTTACTGCTGACTCATCGGGGGTAGGAACTGATTACCTAAGTTTGACAATCACAACTCACCGAACTCTGCTATTGCTGATAGCCAGAGTGGCAGTTCCTCACCGTAGATGCGCTGAATACAGTCAATGATGCTTTAGCTGGCTCTATTAATTGACTCTGCTGGCAAGCAAATCAAATTATCCCCTTGGGTGAGAATTAAGCCACGTTGACGTAATTTACCCATTAAACGGGTGACGGTGACACGAGTTGAACCAATCGCGCTACCGATTTGAGCATGGGTAAGGGGGAAAGGCAAACAATAACCACGAATCACATCGGGATCGGTTTCGCTCATGGCTGGCTCTCCATATTCCTCAATTAACAAAGTGAGGAATCCTAAGAGTCGGTCAATTGTACGCCGTTGACCCAAAGCACTGAGCCACAAAAGTTTACGCTGGTGCTGGTATCTGAAGGCATCCATTACTTCCCGACGAAAATGAGGCCAGTTGTCTAAATCATGCCAGTACATCCATAGCACGGCTGTTTGATCAACATGAGCATAAGCTTGCAGCGTGAATGGTGACTGCGCCACGATTTCAAAGGGCTGTCCGGCTCCCACAAAACCCAAGAATGCTTCTTCGGGGGTTCTGTTGATGCGTCGAGATGTTAGCTGACTCGCAGTAGCACTAACCTGGGCGGTTCCTACCATGCGAATCGCACCCCTCTGCACCAAATACAGCAAACCAGGCCGGGCTGGGATGCGCTCATCTTTGCTAAAGGTGCGGCAGCGATAGTGTTCTTGCGCCCAGTCAAGAATGCGTTGCCAGGTGAGAAAAGGGCGTGATGCCTCAGAAAAGGAAGATGGAGATTGCATAGGTAACAAAGAGCGTTCGGCTGAAGACAAAGACGACATAAAAGGTGCAAGGAGTGTCTTTGTGTTTTTTTTGAAGTAGGCTTAACGCCTAACAGCGTCAGCCATCCAAAAAGTAGAGAGCAATTTGCGCCCTACTATATTTGTTATACTTCCTACTGTACAATGTTGGTAGTAAAGTTTACATATTATTCATCGAATATTTATGAAATTTTATGCTTGTCTCATTTTTCTCCTTTTAGAGTAATATTATATCCTATGTTAGATGACATATACCCAAGTAATTACCGCAACCGTGCTTTTCATCTAAACTAAGTGTATAATCACTTATTTCTCAGTAAAAACACTGCACCTAAGCAGTTAGTATATGGTTATTTACTAACGGCACTTGATGTTTACAGTCATCATAGGGAAACCCTACAGATAAAAGATGGAAAAATCCCTCTACATCAAGGTAGAGATATTCATCGAGTTCTGTATATTTCAGGGGTGGCTCTACGATTGTCAAAATCTCATAATCAAGACGCTTTGGAGATAGCTCAAGCCATTGTTAGCCACCTATGCGATATCTGTGGTGAAACTTTGTCTGTGGGGATTGTGCCTCCAGGTTGGATTCATTTAGAATTACGTGACTCTTTTTTAGCAACTTGGTTGCAAAGTTTTGCAGTTGGCAAAAGCTACCTCTACTCTTCACCGCCAGGAACGCAGCTAAGTGTAAAACTTCACAGTCCTGCTCGCTTATTTGCTATACAATATGCTCATGCACGCTGTTGTTCGCTCCTTTGGCTGGCTCACCGGGAAGGATTAATTCAACTCAAAACACCTTCGTCAGATTATAGCGATAATCAGCCACTCTTAAGTCTGCTGACAACAGAATCTATTCCTTGGCTGAATCATGAAGCTAAACTTCGCCTGAATCATCCGGCGGAGAGTAGTTTAATTGTGGAATTAGTCAAAACCGTAGATGAGTTAGAGTTTCCTGACAATGGGGATAAAATCAACTGGGAAAAAGTAGGGCTGGATTTGAGTCAAGCTTTTGAGGATTTTTGGTGTCGGTGTCGCATTTGGGGGGAAGTGAAAACTTCTTTACCAGAGTTAACCCAAGCGCGACTGGGATTGTTGATTATTACTCAGTTAGTTTTCAGGTTTTTGTTAGTCAACAAATTGGGTTCTGTTGCACCTGTGGAACTATAACTTTAGATACAGCTAATTGCATAACTCTAGCCAGAAGTGAAAATTCTGTGCTGGGTTTTGCTCACTCTAGTTTCTGCTTTTGCAATCATACCCGCCAAATCGAGTTTTACAGCTTTTGACCTTTGTTCAGTAGTGTTTCTGAGCCAGACAATAAAAACTTTTATAACTAGGTCTTGACTGATTTATGACCCTCGGCTATATTATCAGGTGTGTGAGGAGCGAACCAGCGAGAACACCGAGACGAAACACGGCCAGTCGTCGGTGTTCTTTCTGATTTTCGGGTATTTAAGAAAGTAGAAATTTTTCGATGGCTGTGGCTACACCATCAAGTTCTACACTAGGAGCTACCCAATCCGCGATCGCTTGCACCTGTTCTGGAGCATTTCCCATCGCTACACCAACCCCGGCATACTCCAGCATTTCTACATCATTGAAGTTATCCCCAATAGTCATGACATTGTGACTTTGTAAGCCTAAGATTTCTTCTGCCAAGTAACGGACAGCATTACCTTTATTGACAACCGGATTGGCAGCTTCTAAGAAAGTAGCAACGGAGGTTGTCATATACAATTCCGCCGGGGTGTACTGGCGGCGCAAATTCCCCATTAAATTTTGAATGATAGTGGTATCGTCACAAAGGGCTAAAATCTTTGTGGGTTGAGCAGAGGAGAGGGTTTGGCGTAAATCTCCGACAGCAATGGGTGTAATGCCAGAACGAACAGCATAGGCTTGGGTTTCCGGGGTGACTTCCCGCACATACAACTGATCATTGATGTAGAAATGGATAGAAAGCAGCGATCGCAGCGTCGGCTGTTCAAAATAATCTAGTAGCTGGTGAGCCACTTCTCTAGATACAGCTAAATGTTGATAAACTTTTTGAGTAGCGGGATCTTGAATCCACGCACCCTGATAAGCCATTAACGGCAGAGTACAATTTAACTCTTGATGAAAGCGTAACGCCGAGCGATACATTCTACCAGTGGCGATCGCTACTGCAATACCTTGAGCTTTGGCGGCGGCGATCGCTTCTTTGACAGCTTGACTAACAGTGTTCGACTCTCCCGAAATTGTGCCATCTATATCGACAACTAACAATTTAATTGCTTGGGCGGTACTGGTAGCTGGTGCGTTGTACATAAATTTCCCAGATTTCAACTCTCAGTTAAGAGATTATCAGGCTGTGAGCAATTCACGCATAAGCTTACGCCTACAAGTTTTATAGTTTTACTCAGCGAAGATAAAAAATAATTGAACGCAGATAAACGCAGATAAACGCGGATAAATCTGTAGTCTATCTGGTTGCAATTCGCTATCATCACCAACCTATGGGTAAACCTAACTGTTCTAAAGTGTCCCCGTCTTGTAAAAGTGGCTGAATTTCACTGTCAATGGCGATGCTACCGCCAGAGAGTACCAAAGCCCGTTGAGTCACTTTTCCCAACCAATGTAGTTCATGGGAAGCAATTAAGATGACTTGCACTGGTAAATTTAATAATACTTGCGCCAAGTGTCGCCGCCATGCTGGGTCTAGTCCAGTGGTTGGCTCATCTAAAATCAAAATTGTCGGTTCGAGTGCCAAAATAGCGGCGAGGGCGGCTAGTCGTCTTTGTCCCCCGGATAATTCGTGGGCGGAACGATTGGCGTAGGCTGCTAGACCAAAATCTGCTAATAATTGACGGGCGCGATCGCTGGCTATGGCGGTTGGTACACCGTAATTACGCGGCCCGAAGGTAATATCTTCTAAGATGGTGGGCATAAATAATTGGTCGTTAGCATCTTGAAAGCTAAAGCCAATGTATCGCCGAATTTCGGGTAAGGTTTTGGTTTCTAGGGGAATGTCATTAATGAAAATTTTGCCTGATTGCGGCTGTTTTAAACCAATGAGATTTTCTAGCAAGGTGCTTTTACCAGAACCAGTTGCACCCATTAACGCCACGCGATCGCCTGGATTTAAACTAAAAGAAATATCTTGTAATACAGGTGCTTGGTGAGGATAAGCATAAACTAAGTTTTTCACCTCAACTACTGCGGCGTGGGGGTGACGGGTAGATGTGTGGGGGTGAGAAGTTAAAGATTTCAAGATTCACAACTCTATATGAAGACTGCATTGTGCCAATAGGAACTGAGGGTAAAACAGATAGCGATCGCCCAAGCCATCAGCAGAGTAAAACGTTCTTTGGCTCGGAATGTCGCATCTATGGGCAATTGTCCGTTATAACCGCGAATCACCATTGCACCATAGACACGTTCCGCCCTTTCCAAACTGCGAATATACAAACTCCCAATCATCGCTACACTGGCGTAGCGTAACCAGCCAGATACACCATTGAGTCCTCGTAATTGCGCGCTACGCTGCATCCGTTTGACTTCCGACAGTAATATTTCGATGTATTGCCCAGCTAGCAGTAAATTTTCTTTGATAGCTGTTGGTACAGGTAAACTTTTGAGCGCAATACCAAAACTGTGAGGGGGTAGAGTTAAGAGAAAACTATTCATGACGACGAGACAAACCAGAGAACGAACTAACAGAAAACTGGCTCGTTCCCAACCCAAGGGTAAGGCGACTAAAGACAAGAAAATTAATTCTGTACCGAGTAATCCTCCCATTTGACGCAGTGGTGGGCGTAAAAATGCCAACCACAGACAAGCGATCGCACCATATACAGCCAGCCAATACCAAGCATGATGCTTTAATAAAGCTGTGCCGACAACAATCACTAGAGATAGATGCAAACGTAACGCTAAAACCATACGTCAAAATTCAAAATTCAAAATTCAAAATTCAAAATTGTTGATTGTTGACGGTTGACTGTTGACTGTTGATTGTTGACTCTTCGATAATTTCTCCATTGTCTTCCCCAGTCCCCAATCCCCAGTCCCCAATCCCCAGTCCCCAGATTAAGCACTCTTCGGACTGACGATTTTGGCGATGCCAAAGGCGACAGCGAAGCAAATCGCCGCACCTACAAGCCCAGCGATACTTGTACCAATCACACCTAAACCTTCAATTCCGTAGTCTGCTAAGGGTGTTGGTACTGTTACCCGCACCTGTTCGGCTAAGTTAATAAAACCTAAGTCTTCGGCTACTCTTTCTAAACCATCAGGCCAAGCTGAAGCTACCAATGATAGTAACCCAGCTACTAAGACAATGCTAACTACAGGTACTAACCAGCCACGCATTTCTTCCTGTTCCCCTGGTAGTAAATCTGGGCGTGCTTTGGCTAGGTAAGTCAACACACCGCCAGTAATTAAGCCTTCACCTACACCTATCAAGATATGAACACCAGCCATTGCTGGTAAAACGGCTATGGATGCAGTTCCCGAAAGCAGTAATTCGATCGCACAAGCTATAGATGCTACGACGACGCTGACACCGGCAGCAATTCCCGCAGCTAAAGGTAAGCGTCCTTTAGAACCACCGAATAACCTTTGTAAAGTTTGGGTTAATATCCAGCCTACCCAAACGTTAATTACTGCCGCATTTAAAATATTAGCTCCCAAGGCGGTGATCCCACCATCGGCAAACAATACAGCTTGGATGATGAAGACTGTGGCCATACAAAGCATACCAGCCCAAGGACTACCCAAAATAATTGCTGCTAACGTTCCTCCCAGCAAGTGACCACTTGTACCACCCGCAACCGGAAAATTAATCATTTGCGCCGCAAAGATGAAGGCGGTAGTTAAACCCAGTAACGGGGCGCGACGAATACCAAAGGCTTGTTGCGATCGCTCACACGCCACAAACAATGCTAAAGCACTGGCTAAACCAGTAGCCCCAGCCACGGGTACAGAAACAAATCCATCAGGTATGTGCATAATCTGCCCTTTATTAAAACTGTGCAATTTTAGGCATCAAACTTATAAAAAACAATATTTCTCATTTGTTTTCAATGCCCTATTGGGGGATTTTAGCCTGATACTCAGGGAATATTCGCAATAAAATACACATCAAATAATGTACTTATTTAGCAAGTTGTTAACTTTTATTGATTTCACTACAAAATAAGATAGATCCCCGACTTCTCAAAGAAGTCGGGGATCTGGATTTGACGCTATGGATGAACAAAAGAACTAAAGCAACATATTTAATATTTTTTGGCGTAACTTTTCTAAACTTAACTCTTCTTGAGTTTTATTTTCAGAAAATAATATATCGTAAATCAGAGGTAAACCTAATTGTAACTGTTCTAAAATATCTTTCTGGGCAAATAAATCCTGTGGTTGTCCTTCTAAAACTAATTTGCCTTCATCCATCACAAAAATCCAGTCTGCCCAGCTATAAACAAAGTCTAAATCATGGCTAGCCATGAGGATAGTTGTACCGGATGCGTGAATTTTTTGCAAGCTGGCTATTAAATTACGAGTTTGGGGTTTATCTAGATAAGCGGTTGGTTCATCTAATAATAATAATTCTGGATTTAACACCATGACATCAGCTAAAGAAACGCGCTTTTTCTGTCCTAAACTCAAATGATGTACAGGTTTATCAGCTAATTCAGTTAGTTCAAATTCTCTCAAAGCTTGTTCAACTCGTTGTTGAATTTCCGCTTTTGGCAAGCCTAAATTACATAAACCATAAGAAATATCTTCTTCAACGGTAGAAGCTACTAACTGTTGTTCGGGGTTTTGAAAGATTAGCCCGATTTTTTGCCGTAAATTCATCAGATAACGACGGTCATATTGTAAAGGCTGACCTTGCCAAGATATTATACCTTTTTGGGGTTTATATAGACCGTTAGCTAATAAAAATAGTGTAGTTTTACCGCAACCATTTCTTCCAATTAATGCACATTTTTTTCCTGATGGTATTCGCAGCGTCATTCTTTGCAATGCTGCTTTGTGTGTACCAGGATAACTATATTGTACATCAAGGAATTCTAGTAATGATTGCTGCATAATTTTTCAGAAATACTGTTATAAAACAGCAATTTTAAATTCTAATTCTAATAATAGTAAACATCCCAGAATAGCTTCTATTGCGTACCTTCTAGAGAGATGATAACGATAGGAATGCCAAACTTGAAACTCACCGTTAAACCCGCGCGATTCTAAACTAAGAGAAACTTGACGATATTTTTCGAGAGTGCGTTGGAATAACTGCCCAATTAACAATGATAAACTTTTTATACTCAGGCTAAATGTACGGTAGCCACTACGCGATTGTTGAGATATCCATAATTCTGATGCTGTATTTAATAGGACGAAAATAAACCGATACATGAGTAATAGTAAGTCTGTGATTAGTATCGGTAAACCTACACGTTTTAAAATTTGTAATAAGTCAGTAAAGGGGATGGTTAACATGATAAAATAGAAGCAAGAAATAGCTGCGATCGCCCGTGTGAAAATACTCCCTGCTTGCTCAATTCCCTGCTTGCTAATATATAAGTAATAACCACCAATATCTAAACCTGTAATAGTATCACCTTGAATTAAATTGAACTGGTGAATATGCACACCATTAATTACTAAAGCGGGTAAACTGGTTAACCAGAAGACTATCGGAATATAGACTAATTTTAAATAGATTTTAGCGGGAATACCTGCGTAAAAAATTGTCCAAACGCTCATCCAAACAGCGATTAAAATCTGCACAGGTGGATGAGCCAAATTTGATATAATCAGTAAGGCGATCGCAAACAGTAATTTTTGCACTGGTGCTAATCGCCGTAATTTATTAGTATAAGCCAGTGTATCGATTTGCAGGCTCATTCCTTATTCCTTTGCTGCTGGGAACGTCCCTTATATAAACCAATTGCATAACCGATAATTCCCGCACCTAAAGCAGCTTGTGAGCTAAATAATAAACTTTCGACTTCACCGCTTGGGGGTTCAAATAAAGGTTTAAACCAAGGTTGATAATCAGGTTTAATTTCCCCAATTACCTCTTCAGCTTGTCCATCAGCACCCGCAAATTCTGCACCTTTTAAAAATATTAAAGGCGTGACTGATAAAATAATAACTCCTAGCAATAATAACCAATTACTGATTCCTGACTTAGATTGATTCATGGGTTTGAGATTCCCGTCTAATTAATTGCAATAATTCTAATTCTTGAGGACTATAGGATTGTAACCAATTCCACACCAACACAGTTAACAATCCTTCACTAATAGCTAAGGGTACTTGTGTAATTGCAAAAATTCCGGCAAACTTAGAAAATGAAGCGACAAATCCCCCCACGGGTGCGGGGAAAGCCAAAGCAAGTTGTACAGAAGTAATCAGATAGGTGAGCAAATTTGCTAAAGCTGCGGCTAAAAATATAGCGATTTTTTGCTTACCAGTGAACTGCATTGTTAAATGATAGATCCAGTAAGCCGCAAAAGGGCCAGCGATCGCCATCGAAAAAGCATTTGCTCCCAAAGTTGTTAAACCACCATGAGCCAATAATAAAGCTTGAAACACTAAAACCAGCGTACCCAAAACCGACATAGCCAAAGGGCCAAATAACACAGCACCCAAACCCGTACCAGTCGGATGAGAACAACTACCTGTTACCGAAGGTAATTTTAACGCCGATAAAACAAAAGTAAAAGCCCCTGCCAAAGCTAAAAGTAACTTTAACTCTGGATTAGCCTGAGTAATGCGAGAGAGCGATCGCACACCCAAAAGTATAAACGGTAAAGCCAGCACCCACCAAAACATCGCCCATCCTGCTGGCAAATAACCCTCCATAACGTGCATACCATAGGCAGGAGCAGACGCGCTCACAACCATATAAAAACTCAACACTCCCATCAGGATGAGCGACACAGGTTTTGAAGTGAGAACCATTCTCAGCACACTTTATACCTCAAAAAAATTAGTTCAAAAAAATAGTTTAACCCAGCAACCTCCAGAGACAACAACTCACCAGGAAAAATTAAAAATTCCAGACAATTCCTCATATCCAGAATCAGAACTTAACTAAAACCACTGCATTAAAGCTTACCAAGAGCTTTTGAGACTTTCATCTCTAAAACCTCTTGTAGAGCTTACAGGAACTCCAGAGAAAATCACCCCAGAAAATATCTACCCATAATCTTCTCAATTACTACTATAAATAAATACTTTAACCTAAATGTATTCACGTAAGCAATCGACGAAAAACCCTCCGCGTACCTCCGCGTTTCCTCCGCGTACCTCCGCGTTTAACCTCTCAAAACCCACCACTTGACAATCATTGACAATAACTCCTAACTCCTATAACATACAATTCGATAGTTGCAAATAATTTGCAATTTAATTACCGTGGTTAAATTCCATGCCCAATAACGTCACCCTGAGCAAAGGAGACAAATGGAATCCGCCCAATCAGCAATGGTAGCGCAACCATTTATGAATTTGATGCTGAACCCGTAAAAACACCGGACGAAGTGACTCAGCTAGTGAAGACTATTGAAGTGAATTCTCAAAAAGTCATTGCTCAATCTAACAGCCAAGCACAAAGATAGTATTGTCAAGTACCATCAGCTACAAACTAAGACGTTTAAAATGAGTAAGCAGTAAGATACTTTTTCCAAGTACACCAGTAAATCCTTACTCATAACACTCCCTTCGTAATTGTAACTAACGACAAATGCAAGAGCTTGACCAACAAAAGACCATCGACTTATTAAACGCCATCATGGAATTTGAACTCGCCGGAGTAGTGCGCTACACCCACTATTCCCTGATGGTAACAGGCCCTAATCGCATTCCCATTGTAGCCTTTTTCAAAGCTCAGGCCAGCGAATCTTTACTTCATGCTCAACAAGTAGGCGAAATTCTTACAGGATTAGATGGACATCCTACCTTAAGAATCGCCCCAATGGAAGAAACCTTTAAGCATTCTGTGAAAGATATCTTGGAAGAAAGCTTAAACCACGAAAGAAAAGCATTGGAAATGTATAAAAATCTCTTAGAGACTGTTGCCGATGCTAGTATTTATTTAGAAGAATTTGCCCGTACAATGATCGGGCAAGAAGAATTGCATAACCTCGAACTGAAAAAGATGTTACGCGACTTCAGCTAACACTAAATAGTCCATAGTCCATAGTCAACTACTGTTTACTAAAAACTATGGACTAACAACTAATGACCAATGACTAATGACTAAATCATAATGAACTTTAGCACGGCTCTACCAACATTTGTAATTACACTCCGCGAAGGAGTAGAAGCTGCTTTAGTGGTGGGTATTGTGTTAGCACTGTTGAAAAAAGCTCAACAATCCCGCCTCAACATTTGGGTATATGCTGGTATTGGCGTGGGGATTGTGGTCAGTGCGCTCATCGGTGTACTATTCAGTTGGTTAATTACAGCCATAGGAGCAGCAAACCCACAATACACCTCTGTAGTTGAGCCAATGCTAGAGGGTGTGTTTAGTGTGTTAGCGATCGCCATGCTCAGTTGGATGCTAATCTGGATGACAAAGCAAGCTAAATCCATGAAAGCCCAAGTGGAAGGCGCAGTCAACGAAGCTTTAGGAAAAAATTCTCATGCTGGTTGGGGAGTCTTTAGTTTAATCTTAGTAGCTGTTGTGCGTGAAGGCTTTGAAACAGTCTTATTTATCGCCGCCAACTTTCAACAAGGACTAATACCTACAGTCGGCGCACTTGCAGGTTTAGCCTCAGCCGCAGCCATAGGTGTACTCTTATTTAAATTAGGTGTCAAAATCAATATTCGCCAATTCTTCCAAGTCATGGGTGTATTATTGGTTTTGATTGTCGCCGGCTTAGTAGTTTCAGCGTTAAAACATTTTGATGATGCTGTAGCTAACCTAGCACTCAGCAGTCGCGCCTCAGAAAGTCTGTGTTTTTATTACGAACACTTTACCAAAATTCATTCTTGCATTTTAGGGCCAATGGTCTGGAACACTGACAAAATCTTACCAGATCGACAGTTCCCTGGCATAATTCTCAAATCTTTATTTGGCTATAGAGAACATCTTTACCTGATACAAGCAGTAGGATATCTGATATTTTTACTCACTGTAGGAGGCTTGTATTTCCGTAGCTTAACTGGTGGTTTTAGCAAACCTCAGAAAAATAGCTTAGTTAATCAAAAACAGTGAATGATTTAGTTCGTAGTAAGCGGCTCTAGCCCTTCTTTCAATTGCAAGGACTAAAGTCCTTACTACAAACCAAAGATTAAAAATTATGTAGTTCGTAGTAAGGGCTTTAGCCCTTCTTTCAATTGTAAGGACTAAAGTCCTTACTACAAACCAAAGATTAAAAATGATTTAGTTCGTAGTAAGCGGCTCTAGCCCTTATTTTAATTGTAAGGACTAAAGTCCTTACTACAAACTGGTTAATTGCAAATCTTGTTTAAGCTGCTGACAAGCCTTTTCAATCGCATCTATACTACCAGGATTCACTAACCCGTAATAATTAAAAACATAGACACGATTATTTTTAGTTGCTTGCAGTTTTTGCCAAAAAGCTTCTTTTTTAAAACTATCTAACACTGCTGTTTCTGAACCCCCTGAAGGCGGACTAATTACCAAAATCACATCAGGGTTTGCTGCAACAACTTTCTCAGGCGAAAGTGTAACATAACCTGCAATTGGACTTTTACCTTGTAATTCTGCTGCTAAATTTTTCGCTTGAAATTTCTCTAATAAATCTCCTGCCCAACTGTTTTTATTTGGTGCTAAAATTGGTTGTATACTCACCAGAACTAAAGTAGAAGGACTCTGGTTAACCTTATCTGGTAAAAAACTTTGGTAACGGTCTAATAAAGGCTGAGGATTAGCATCAATTAATTGGGCTAGTTGTTTAGTCAGTGCTGTTAAAGATTCCCAAGTATTCACTTGCGTTAATAAAGTAGGAATTCCTAATTGTTGGAGTCGTTCAATTGCTGGGTTAGAAAATCCTGCTGCACCAATGACTAAATCTGGTTTGAGTGCTACAATTTTTTCTAAATTGGGCGGAGTTTGACCTTCACTGACACGCGGAATGTTCTGGAAGCGTGAGTCATTTTTAAATAATGTACTACCACTAATACCTACAAGTTTTGTTTTATCCAGTTGATAGATAATATCTGTAGCCAAAGATGAGAGAGTAACAACTCTTTTGGCTTTGACTGTTGGTAATTGCTGAGAAACTGGTTGAGATATTTCAGTATTATTAGTAATTGGTGCTGATGACTGTTGAGTAGTTGCAGTTGCACAAGCACTAATAATTATGCTCAATAAAATTGCTAAGGCTGATGATATCCAACGACGAAGCATATTAAAATTCTTTCGTGTTTATTTTAATTGTAAGCAATATTGAAACAGGAGTGACGCAACTAGCAAATTTTTAGGTTGCATGAGATGACATCAAGAATACTATATATAGGAATCCGATTTGATTAATAAAATTATTTGTGTAGGTAGGGAACAGGGAACAGGGAACAGGGAACAGAGGTGTACTGAGTTTTTTTCAGAAATCAAATATGATTCCTATAACTATTCGCATTCAAGTAAGGTACAGTTAGTCAGAATTAAACGCAGATGGACGCAGATAAACGCAGATAAGTTGGTACTTCATTAGACTAGAAAACGCTATATTACTACGAAAACATATTTGTAAAAAAAAGCGAGTAAGCACATCAGTCAAAATCCCCGAAAATCAGATGACTGTGCTACTCGCCTTTATGTATACAAGGTTTTTGAGAAAAGCTGTATTTAATATACAGGAATAGCGTGAGTAAGTAATGTTTGATAGATAACAAAACATACTGTATTTAAAATTTATAAAGGTAAAAATTTTTACATTTATCTGTCGTGAGGAGAAAGTTTGATTTTTAATCTGTGAGCAAAGCCCAATCTTCTGGGGTGTTGCAATTAAACAGTATAGACGGTGCTGGTAAGGGTAAAATGTGTACAGGATAATGCTGAAGCCACTGTTGGAACGATCGCCCGCCTTGATTGATAAACTCTAATAGTTGCGGTAAACAGCGACGGCGATAAAAACCACACAAGGGTTCCCAGCCTTTTGAGTGTTGAGTTAAAGTTGCGATCGCCTCATCTTCTACATTATCCAATTCAGCCGCCCAAGCTTGCAACACCTCAACCCGCAATTTCGGTAAATCACAAGCTAGTAGCAACACCCACTCAGTTTGTACTTGTGTCAAACCTTGAGCAAAACCAACTAAAGGCCCCTGGGATGAGGTGATAGGGACTTCTGGAATAAATTGGCTATGGGATAAGTCTAAGTGTTGATAGCGTTCTGGCCAAGGTGTGACTACATAAACAGTCTCAGCACAACTCGCCGCTACACTACACACCCTCTGCAATAATGGTACACCTTCCCAGGTCAGCAAAGCTTTATCCTCACCCATCCGAGAACTTTTACCACCTGCTAAAACAATAGCAGTGAGAGTATTTTTCATCTGCATCAACTAACCTCTATTTTGACTCTGCTGCACTTGCTCTAACATTTGCTCGATACTTTCAGAGGGAGCAAGACATTTTAAACCTTGACAAACTAAACCAACACTACCTGCTGGTAAATTAGATACCACACTAAACACAGCCGTTGGTAGATATTTCGGTATTAAAAGCTTGATTTGCTCCGTGGTACTACGAATTAAAGTACAGTTATGATACCAATCTAACGCCGTGAATAAACTGGGACAAGCTTGGGGTGCTTGTTGCATTACACTATTAAAAGCCTTTAAACCTTGTTCGGCTAAATCGAGATAATGCAGGTCGTCAGTCAGCAATGCTAGACGCACTAAGTTAGCGATCGCCACTCCGTTGGCTGATGGTGTAGCATTATCAGCATAGCTACGTTCCCGCACGATTAAATCTTGACTTGCATCACTAGCTGTATTAAAATAACCGCCTAATTCTACACTCCAGAGAAATTCATTAAACTCAGTTTGTAGAGCGATCGCCTTTTCTAACCAAAACCTCTGCTCAGGAACACAAGTCTGTAAATCTAACAAAGCCTTAATAAACAGCGCATAATCTTCAGACTGTGCGATAATGCTCGGCTTACCTTCATAATTTAGTCGATGGAATCGTCCATTCACAAACTGATGCTCTAAAATAAAATTCGCTGCCCGTGTTGCCATCTCAAAATACAACGGTTCTTGGAACACTGCCGCAGCCCTTGCCAACCCCGAAATCATCAAACTATTCCAAGCTACAATCATCTTAGTGTCTGTAACTGAAGGAATGCGTCCCGGCCAATTCAGAGTTTTAGCTTCTTGATTATCACGCGCTGGGGGAAAAGTTTCTAAAGCATCAGGTGCAGTACCATAACGAGCCGTAAACAATTTATCTAAGGCCGTTTCGACAGTTGTACTTAACAGCCCTCGATTACGTCTTTGCAAAACATTCTTACCTTCAAAGTTACCATTAGCAGTAACAGTAAACTCCTGTTGTAATTCTGCTAATTCTGTCGGTGCTAATAATGCTTCTAGCTCAGTGTAACTCCAAACGTAAAAAGCTCCTTCCTCCGGTTCAGTTTCCCCAGGATTACTAAAACTATCAGCATCTTGAGCCGCATAGAAATAACCTTGTGGTGCTGTCATTTCCCGTTGTAGCCATTCGATAGTACCAGCTACAGCCCTAGTAAATGCCGGTTCTTGTATTCCCGCGCTCCACAAATTCGCCAGAAACTCGACAATCTGACCATTATCATAGAGCATCTTTTCAAAGTGCGGGACTGTCCACGTAGGGTCAACCGTGTAGCGATGGAAACCTCCGGCTACATGGTCATAAATGCCGCCCAAAGCTAAATCTAGCCCGCGCTGAGTGCAAATTTCCTGACTATTATAGGGAGATGAGAAATTAAATCTAGTTCCCCGCAGAGCTAATTCTGTGTAGGGAATCATCGGAAAACTATTACCATACTGATTAGGGGTAATAATTCCCGTGCTAGTTTCCCAACCGCGTCGCAGTAATTCCTGTGCTTGTGCTGCTTGTGTAGCGTCAGTTTGTAAAGCCGCAGCAGTGAGGAGAGATTGCAGAATTACAGCCTTGCGATCGCGTAAATCTTCTTTTTCTGTATCATAATAGCGGCGCAAAGCTTCCAGCACTTGCAAAAAACCAGGACGGTTGTAGCGTGGCTCTAAAGGAAAGTAAGTCCCAGCGTAGAACGGTACTAAATCTTCTGGTGACAGAAACACATTTAAAGGCCAGCCACCTTGACCACTCATCATCTGCAAAGCTTGCATATAAATGCTATCAATATCTGGTCTTTCTTCCCTATCTACCTTGATAGGCAAAAAATTAGCATTCATATACTCAGCTACAGCCAAGTCAGAAAAAGCCTCACCTTCCATCACAGTACACCAGTGACAACTGGAATAACCAATCGACAGAAAAATCGGTTTATTTTCTGCCTTTGCAGTTGCAAGAGCTTCATCACACCAAGGCCACCAGTCAATCGGGTTTTCGGCGTGTTTGCGTAAGTAAAGACTCTGAGCGTGAGCAAGGCGATTAGTCATAGCTGAGATTCGGTAGTTGCCTTCTTAGCCCAGTTTACCTGTTGTCAGTGTTTACCTCAATGTCTAAATATATATCTCCTAAGAAACACATTAAGTAAGGAGGGAGTGAGGAGTCGGGTGGAAAAAGTTGTTTTAACTTGTTGGTGAGCGTGGTTAATTGCGAGAACGCAACAACATACTAATGATTTGTGCTGGCGTTTCCGTTGAGGGTGAACCCGCCCTGGTTTGCAGTCTCGTATTGGGGCTGAGTCCTGCAATAATATAAAGTAAGAAAGTTATGATGGTGGCTTGCACAAGTCTTTTTGGCATGGCAGGTCTCCCTCAGTTGATAGCATTGCTAGTGAGATTGGCGAATTTAACTACACCTCGTACTCTGGGTTTATCGGATTTGTGAGAAATAACCAGCATAGTCAATTCTTTAGACGTACTCTCACTATAAAAAGTGCCAATCAGGATTTTTGGCATCTACCAAACCATAGAAGAAATGACCTCAGCTTGGGATGAGGCGGCTCAACACCCCATAGTCAGGTCTGATTTTTCCTCTATTCCCTATTCCCTATGGCCTATTCCCACCCAGAAAGGTGTTGTCCTCGATAAAATAGTATTCAAAATAGCTACAAGCACGCTGCATGACTATTCCTATCGTCATTGAACAATCGGGTCGCGGTGAACGCGCTTTTGATATTTACTCTCGCCTGTTGCGTGAGCGGATTATCTTTTTGGGTCAACAAGTTGACAGTAATTTGGCTAACTTGATAGTTGCCCAATTACTGTTTTTGGATGCTGAAGACCCAGAAAAAGATATTTATTTGTATATAAATTCTCCTGGTGGTTCTGTGACTGCTGGCATGGGTATTTTTGATACCATGAAACAGATTCGCCCTGATGTTTGTACCATCTGCACCGGATTAGCTGCCAGTATGGGAGCATTTCTCCTCAGTGCTGGTACTAAAGGCAAGCGGATGAGTTTACCCCATTCGCGGATTATGATCCACCAACCTTTAGGCGGCGCACAAGGTCAAGCTACTGACATCGAAATTCAGGCGCGAGAAATTTTATACCACAAACAACGGTTAAATGATTATTTGGCCGAACACACAGGTCAGCCCATTGAGCGCATTGCCGAAGACACAGAACGTGATTTCTTTATGTCGCCAGATGAAGCCAAAGAATACGGCTTAATTGACCAAGTGATTGACCGTCACTCAGCAGGTAGTCGTCCTGTAGCAGTTGTAAGTCAATAATCACTTTATCCTTAACCCCTCCCTGTCAGTAAGGAGGGGAATTGACTAATTTAAAACCCGGCGATGGGATCAGGCTGAGATTCTAGGTATTTGAGGAAACTGTGCAGTTCTTCCTCTGTAAGTAAAGTCCGCCCTCGTTTACCGTAGGTTTTAATTAAATACTCTCTACCCTGTTCTGGTGTCCAGCCTAGGCGTTGCAGTTCGACATCGGTTTTGGCTATGACATCAGATAAATCTACAGGTTCAGCTTTTTTCTTTTTCTTGCCTGGGCTGGGTAAATTAGTCACGTTTTCTGGGGTATTGTAGCTACGGGGTGTAAAGGGTGTGACATTACTAGCTGTGACATCAACAGAGGAAGCAGTATCTAGCTCTCTAGCTGACATCATTTGCAGGTCTTCGCTGGCAGGATCATATTCTGGTTCTTGGTAGCTAGTCGCAGGTAAACTGGGACTAAATTCTTGACTTGGGGTGTCATTTATGCTATGGCTACCTGCATGAGTTGTAGGGGAAAAGCGGTTGATGGTATCTTGAGTGCGATCGCTCGTCTTTGACCATTGATTACTACCAAAATTACTGTCTTGAGGCGTAGCATAGCCAGGCTGATTGACAACAGAATTCACCTGTATTGGAGATACCCCTTGAGCAGTCCCGGTTACGGATGTTTGGGGGGTGTTTGTCATTCCCAACACCATCAATGCTCTAGTTCTGGCTTGGTCTTCTGCTGCTTCTATGGTTTCAGCTGCTGCCATACCCGTCGCACGGGTGACACCTTCAATGATAACACTTGCCCTGACGACATATTTACCTTGAAAAATTTGCACTAATTCAGCAATTAAACTGCCGTTGGGATACAAGCTCTGGAATTGAGCCAACATCATCTTGCCACCAATATAAATCTAAAGAATCAGGGGTGTGAAGTAATTCAAAATTTAGCTAAGAACAATACCCACCCTATAAAAATTGCTAGCGATAAAGCAAAGCACCCTAGGCCCTGGTGTTGCATAGTTATTTTTACCTATGACTACCACCGGAAATTTTGGGGAGAAAAGCAGATGATCATCTGTCTCGGATGTCCCAATTTTAGCAGTAGCTTTTGACAAGACTAATTTCGCGCTTTGGTAGATTAACTCTCAGTGGCGTGACTATTAATGCTATACTATTTACCCAATTCGCTCTTCAGAACTATTTTCTCGAAGTGCGCTCTAAATCTACAATAATGGAGATAAGGTTCGCCCTCACTGCTTGTTAAGCTGCCACCCAATTGTTACTGATTCTACGTATGGGCAAATGGGTTGATTCGGCAGTTTCTCCTAGTAAAAAATCAGAGTCTGATGGCGTAAAAGTACCTTGAAGCTAGACAATCAAACACCTGTGTTTTTCACGATGTACCGCTTTTTTGGGTAATGTGGAGAGTTCTCCCCACCCAGAAATCAAAGCCATTGGCGTGATTACTATTGTGAAAACAATTGGCATCAGGCGTAATCTATGAGTTTGGTGAGGTAAAGGGACTCCAACGCAGGTTAACTCTGAAATTGTCGTGCAGTGAGAAGTTCGTAACGGATGTACTCCTCCGGAGAAGCAAGCTAGCAAGAGCGTCTGGTTCACAAGCATCTTCCCGCTAGGGTGGGCTAGCTTCTTTGACTGGAACTTCGGGAACCCTGACTTAGGGTATTTCGTTTCCAGCTAATATACTGTAGGCCGTGAGGGTGTACAACACAGTACCAGATTCAACAAACAATGACGTTTTGACCAAAGGTCGGTTCACTGCATGGAATTTTCAATCGCTACACTCCTTGCCAATTTCACCGATGATAAATTGGTAGCTCGCAAAGTTTTGGAAAAGAAACTAGGATGCGAGGATGAAGATAGTTTAGAAAAACTCCACATTACTTTGGAGGTATTGGAGAAAATCGGGCTGTTGGTGAAGGAACGGGGTAAGTATCGCCGCATTACAGAAGAAGGACTGATTGAAGCCAAGCTACGTTGTTCGAGTAAAGGCTTTTGCTTTGCTATCCAAGATGTCGAAGGGGCAGAGGATATTTATATTCGGGAAAGTCATTTAAGTAATGCCTGGAATGGCGATCGCGTTTTAGTCCGAGTTCTCAAAGAAGGTAGTCGTCGCCGTTCTCCCGAAGGCGAAGTCAAGTTAATTTTAGAACGTGCCAATCATACTTTACTAGCACGGATTAAACAGGTAGAAGGGGGTTTCCGTGCTGTTCCCTTAGATGATCGTCTGCTGTTTGAACTGAAACTTTTAGTTAATGGCATGAAGTTAGAGGAAGCCCTCGATCACCTGGCCCATGTAGAAGTGCTACGCTATCCTCTAGCCCAATATCCGCCCCTAGGGAGAGTCGTGCAAATCCTCGGCAGCGATGCCGAAGCCGCAGCTGATATAGATTTAGTTACCTGTAAACATGATTTGTCCCGGACTTTCTCAGAGTCAATATTAGAAGCAGCATCAAAGTTACCCAAAAAGTTACTGAAAGCAGACCTGAAAAACAAACTAGATTTACGTAATTTATTTACTATTACGCTCACAGAAGTAAATAATGATCCTCATGTAGTAGAAAATGCTTTCAGTTTAACCAGAACCGTTTCCGGCAATTGGCAGTTAGGTTTTCACATCGCTGATGTCTCTCATTATGTGCAACCTGATGAAGCTTTAGACAGAGAGGCGATTAAACGTGGTAGATCAGTTTATTTGGGTGACTTAGTATTACCTATGTTACCGGATGCTGTAGCTGAACGCTGTTCATTAGTGCCGAATAGCGATCGCTTGGCAATTTCGTTTTTAATGACTTTCTCTTCTCAGTCAGGTGAGGTTTTAGACTGGGAAATTCAACCCAGCGTTATCCATGTAGATACATCCGTCACCCAAGAACAAGCCGAAGCAATTCTGGAAGGAGAAGTCATCAAAGAATCCCCAGAGGTAATTGAACTACTACATAATTTGTACAGCATTTCTAAGACTGTGAGAAAAACCCGCCTTGCCCGTGGTAGCTTGCAGTTAAATTTACCCTCAACTCAAAACCCCTATTTTGATGAAGGAATTTTGGGGGCGGTAGTTATGGATGATTCCCCGGTGCGATCGCTATTTACAGAATTCGTACTCTTGGCGAATCAACTGATGGCACAACATTTGAGTGCTTTAGGCATTCCGGCAATCTGGCGCACACAAGGTACACCGGATGCAGAAGATGTGCAGGAAATGTTGAAGTTAGCGATTAACTTGGGTGTAGAACTAGGACTAGAATCAGAAGTAGAAATTGAACCTTTAGATTATCAACACCTGATCCGGGCGTTTGCTGAATCTCCCTCAGAGCAAGTGTTGACTTATCTGTTGCAAGATACCCTCAAGCCAGCAGTTTACAGCACTACCAAGGGTAATCACTTTGGTTTAGCACTACCGCAATACATCCACTGTACTGCTCCCTTGCGACGCTATCCAGATTTACTGATGCAAAGAGTGTACTATCAGCTACTAGAACACGGACGCGATCGCCGTAATACCCGTGTGAAAGAACGGGTAAACCTGCGTCACTCCTCTAGCCACGAGGAAATTAACTGGAACGTCCTGCCGCCAGAATTACAACAGGAACTACAAAGCGAATTAACAAGGGTAATTGTCCAAATCAACGATAGGGAAAAAGAAGTTCAAGAAGCCGAAGCCGATTTAGCCGGACTACAAAAAGCCCAATTAATGAAACAACGCATTGGGCAAGTGTTCCAAGGTGTGATTACTGGCGTACAATCCTACGGTTTCTTTGTGGAAATTGAAGTACCAATCACCGAGTCCGAAACCGCAGGTAGTCCTGGCGTACCTTTACGGGTAGAAGGATTAGTACACGTTAGTTCCCTCAAAGATGATTGGTATGAGTACCGCGCTAGACAACAAGCACTGTTTGGCCGGAAAAATCGCGCTTCTTATAGATTAGGCGATCGCGTCGCTGTCCAAGTCAAAAGTGTCGATTACTATCGCCAGCAAATAGATTTAGTCACCGTAGGTAATGATGGTTTAGCCAAAGGTTTAGGTATGGGTGGTGTCAATGGTGACACGGCGGATATCTACCTCAGAAACGAACTTGAACCAGATGATTTAGAACCTTATGCTGAAGATGAGTAAATTTTTATTAAGCAACGGTGACAAATCATAACAAACCCTTAATTATCGGCGTATCAGGAGCATCTGGACTGATTTACGCCGTTCGTGCCTTGAAATATCTGCTGGCGGCAGACTATGAAATTGAATTAGTAGCCTCTAAATCAACATACATGGTTTGGCAAGCCGAACAGGAAACTCGGATGCCATCAGAACCAACCACACAAGAACAATTCTGGCGAGAACAAGCTGAAGTTCCCCTTGCAGGTAAACTGCGCTGTCATCCTTGGAGTGATGTGGGAGCAAATATCGCCAGTGGTTCTTTTCGTACCTTGGGGATGATTGTGATTCCTTGTAGTATGAGTACCGTGGCAAAGTTAGCAGGAGGCTTGAGTTCCGACTTATTAGAACGGGCTGCCGATGTCCAAATCAAAGAAGGACGCAAGTTAGTCATCGTCCCCCGCGAAACTCCTTTTAGCCTAATTCACCTACGGAACTTAACTACCTTAGCAGAAGCCGGAGTCCGGGTTGTACCCGCCATACCGGCTTGGTATCACCATCCTCAAACTATCGAGGACTTAGTTGATTTTGTAGTGGCTCGCACTTTAGATCAACTGGATATTGATTGCATACCCATTCAACGCTGGCAGGGAAGTAAGTAAAAAGGTAAAAGTAAATATGAAAGAGGGAGTAGGGACAGATCAATTCAAAATTCAAAATGGGGGACGGTTGACTAGGTAAAAGTTCTTCTCCCCTGCTTCCTCGGCTCCCTCGGCTCCCTCGGCTCCCTCGGCTCCCCTGCTTCCCTTACTTATGACTTTAATTCGTTTAATTCTTTTAATCGCAATCATGGGAGGACTAACACTTTTGTTAGTCCAAAATTGGTCGCCTGTTTTATCCCTAGTATTTCTAGGTATGCGTAGCCAGCCGATACCCCTGGCGATGTGGATTTTGTTTAGCACAGCTGCTGGTGCTGGCACATCTTTATTAATCACCAGCTTGTTTAATTTATCTAATTATTTTGGGGGAACACCACGCCAAAGCCCCTGGAAATCAACTACCAATTCTCGACGTACTACCGCTAGCCGCCAACCAGAATTTACACGTCCGCCATCCAATTCTTCACAGGCAGCTAGTCAAACGGAGTACGCCACTAATAACGAGTTTGATGATTGGGAAACCCCTAATCATCAAGACGATGATTGGGATGTGGCAGAACAGCCACCGAAAGCACCTCAACCCAGTTCTCAAGCTCAGTCATTTCAAGATTCTGCTACCTACGAACGCCCACAACAGCCCAAAAGTGGTTCTCAGTCTGGCTCTTTTTATTCTTATAGTTACCGTGAGCCAAAAAATACTGCCGCAGGTAAGACAGAATCAGTCTATGATGCTGATTACCGAGTGATTATTCCCCCCTATCAACAACCAGCCAAAGATGTAGCTGATGATGTAGCCGATGATGATGACTGGGGATTTTTTGAAGATGATGATTGGGAAGATGATCAATCTTCCAAATAAAGCTAGACTTATGCAATGCCGCAGCGTTCGCGAGATTCTTGCTTGACTATACCGTTCATAGCAGCTTCTTGCAAATTCATAAAGGCGTTAAAATCTTCTAGGTCATACTGAGTAGTTAACAGATGCCGTAGTTGATTTTCGGCTTCTATCGTTAGATAGCCAGTTACTAAAGCTTGTTGCACAACGTCACGAATTCGAGTCATGGTTGATGCCTCATTACACACCACATTAAATTAATCTGGTCTAACGACCGTAAGATATGCAGTATTATTTATGCCTCAACCTTCCAAGTCACCAAATTTTTTAAGAGTTTGAGAAATTGAGTCATTTTTCACACCTTGAGATGCAATCATTTATTGATAGAGTTTGCCATAACTAAAGTTGACAATCGTCATATCGTGCTGTATCAAACTGCGTAATTTGCACTAAAAAACCGCGCTACTCAGGTTAGAGTTATCCTAGTTGTGGTTGACGGCAAGTTTACGCTTAAAGTTTCCAACAAGTTGTATGAATTTTCCATTAAGTCTAACCATAACCAATTAATCTCTACTACGTCAACTCACAAAAGTTAGGAAATTAAAGAGAAAAAAATTGATTCTTGATTACTTCTGACTTACACAGAAAATTATTAATCTATTGCCTAAGTGACATTAAATACATAAACAACAGATAAATATACTAGCTACTTTGAGGAATGGGATTGTAGCTATTGATATTAGACGTTTTCAGGGAAAACAGAAATCGCAAAAATTAAACAGTCGCCTATTGTTAATCTTGGGCATGGGTGGGATTGGAAAAACAGCCTTTTGTGCGAAGTTAGACAAAAGATTCCAGAAGAATTTGATTATGGTATTTGGCGATCGCTACCCCTTTCACCTACCCTAGAGGGGATATTAGCTCAAATATCAGCAGAAATAATACACTAGGATGCTAGTCCAAACTCTCACACAGATGAATCTCAGAAGTAATAGATTTATTACCAAGCAAGCTGGCAAGTTCTTTCAAACATCAGCATTGATGGAGTATACAACTAAGTAACTAATATAGGAAAATTTTTATAGGAAAATTTTATGTGTTGAAATAGAAGACTGCTGATTTATGCAGTCACCTGGGACAACACAACACCAAAACCAAGCCGAAGAAAGTCGTCTAAAAACGGAGTTTGAAAGTAGAGTGAGTAGTTTGTTGCAAGGAGTTAACCTATACCTAATTGGGATGATGGGATCTGGTAAAACCACAGTAGGGCAATTACTAGCAAAACAATTAGGTTATGGGTTTGTGGATACCGATGATGTAATTGTCCAAGCCGGGAAAAAATCTATTAATCAGTTATTTGCGGAAGAAGGCGAAGCAGCATTTCGTCAGTTAGAAAGTGATGTGTTAGCGCAAATTTGCGCCTATACTAAGCTGACTGTCGCTACAGGTGGGGGTATTGTGCTGCGGCGCGAAAACTGGAGTTACTTGCATCACGGTTTAATTGTCTGGCTAGATGTACCTGTGGAGTTACTTTATACCCGTTTAGCTGAGGATAACACAAGACCATTATTGCAAGATGCTGATCCTCAAGGTAAACTGCGATCGCTCCTCGAACAACGCACACCACTTTACGCCCAAGCAGATTTACGAATCTCTGTGGTTGCGGGAGAAAAACCAGAACAAATTGCTGACAAAGTAATGGCGGCTATTCCCAGTGTGTTGAAATAGTCATTAGTCATTAGTCATTAGTTATTAGTCAACAGTCAACAGTCCCCAGTCCCCACTCAAGAGTCAAAAAGAAGATATGTAATCAAAGATTGTGGCGGGTGGAAAAGTCTTCTACACTGACTGCATAAGTATGTAAGTCTCAACCTCTGTTCATGATGGTCAACGATACTGATTACATCAGGCAAACTGAAGCGACGCGGGTACGAGTGCTAAGTGAAGCACTACCTTATATTCAACAATTCGCCGGTCGCACTGTTGTTGTTAAATATGGTGGTGCTGCTATGAAAGACAGCACCCTCAAAGACAAAGTTATCCGCGATATTGTCTTTTTATCCTGCGTTGGCTTACGACCAATCTTAGTCCACGGTGGCGGCCCAGAAATTAACAGTTGGTTAGATAAACTGGGCATCGAACCACAATTTAAGAATGGTTTACGTGTCACAGATACACCCACAATGGATGTTGTGGAAATGGTGCTGGTAGGTAGAGTTAATAAGGAAATTGTTGCCTTAATTAACCAAGCTGGTGGTTTGGCTGTCGGGCTGTGTGGTAAAGATGGGAACTTAATTACTGCCCGTCCCCAAGGTCAAGAAGGTATTGGCTTTGTAGGAGAAGTCAGTAATGTTAATATCAAAATTCTCGAAACTCTGGCTATTCATGGCTATATTCCTGTAGTTTCTAGCGTTGCAGCCGATGAAACGGGACAAGCTTATAACATTAACGCCGATACAGTAGCCGGAGAAATTGCCGCCGCTTTAGGGGCAGAAAAGTTAATTTTATTGACCGACACCAGAGGTATTTTAAAAGATTATAAAGACCCTTCCACTTTAATACCCAAAGTAGATATTCGGGAAGCGCGGGAGTTAATTTCTAATGGGATAGTCAGTGGCGGAATGATTCCCAAAGTCAATTGTTGTGTGCGATCGCTTGCTCAAGGAGTACGTGCAGCCCACATCATCGACGGACGTATTCCCCACGCCCTATTACTGGAAATCTTCACAGATATCGGTATCGGGACAATGATTCTCGGTTCTCAGATTACTTCCGGTTAGGGGAGATGAGGAGGATGAGGGAGATGGGGGAGATGAGGAGGATGAGGGAGTAGGGGAGGTAGGGGAGGGTGGGGAGATTTTTCCCCAGAATTCTTTAATTTTGAATTTTGAATTTTGAATTTTGAATTGATTTGTCCCCAGTCCCCAAGAAAGATATCAACAACATTCACAGCCTTGGCAAAATGAAAGCAGTGCTGATTGGTGAGTAAACAGTGGTGAGTACAGAAAGTTTAGAATTAGCTAGAACGAGATATCAAGCAGGTAAAATCGCCTTTGAAAATGGCAAATATCGTGAATCTGTCGAAAATCTCGAAAAAGCAAGGGCTTTATTAGAGCGTAACTCCCGTTTGGGTGGCGAAGTTGATATATGGTTAGTGACAGCCTATGAAGCATCTGGACGTACAGAAGATGCGATCGCACTATGTCAACAACTCCGTCGTCATCCCCACTCAGAGACTCGTGAGCAAGCCCGCAGATTAGTTTACATTCTGCAAGCACCAAAGCTAAAACGTCCCAGTAATTGGATGACGGAAATTCCTGATTTAGCTGCACTCTCTGATAATGAAGCCAAAATCCGTATAGCCGCCAAACCCCGCAAATCTCCCGCCCGCAAACCTGCTGAAGTTGAATTTGTTGATTTGAGTCAGGTTAATACTAAAGACAATCGCTTTATCTGGGCGGCGTTAGTTGCCATTGGTTTGACGATTTCTTACTTGGTTTGGCAAGGACTATAAAATTCAAAATACCCTACGGGTGAATCCTACGGATACGCTGCGCGAGCGCGGTAGCGTCTCGTAAGAGAAGCAAGCTACAAAATTCAAAATTCAAAACTAATATTTGTTGGGCTTGTGTCAACAATGACTAGAATATTGATTTTTCTCTGAGGAGCATATTTCATGAATTATTCTATGTTGACAAGATGGTTAATGGCGTTAATTAGACCATTGCAATTAATGTTAGTAAAATTGCATAATCGCCAGATTATGCCATTTATCTTGTTAATATCGCTGCTATTATCTGGTTGTGTAAATTATGATGTAGGGGTGAATTTTCACAACTCTAATAGTGGTGAATTCGTACAGCATATCAAAATAGGAGAAAGGCTGACCAGCTTTAGCGGTGATTATGTATATGAATGGTTAAATAGTATAGAAAAACGCGCTCGCAGATTAGAAGGTAAGACTAAGCGTATTTCTAACGAGGAAATTGTGGTAACAATTCCTTTTACTAATGGTCAGGAATTACAAACTAAATTTAATGAGTTCTTTAATTCTAATCATCAGCAAAAGACTAAAGGTGAACCAGCAGAATATAACTCGGAATTACCCAAAATTGAGTCAAACTTTCTCTTGTTCCAAAACAATTTTTTATTAGTAGTACGCAACAAATTAATTTATGATTTAGACTTGCGATCGCTTACCTTAATTTCTAGCAAAGGTAATGTTTTAGCTGATGCTGGTTCTATTCTCAATTTAGAATTTGGGTTAAACACTCCTTGGGGTGCTAAAAACATACCAGTCACAGAAAATGCCATCGTACCAGAGAAACAAGGTAATCAATTAGTCTGGCAACTCCAACCCGGTGAACTCAACCACATAGAAGTGGTATTTTGGCTACCTAGTCCTTTAGGAATTGGTGGCTTATTAATTATTTTGTTGGTTTGGGGTGGCATATATCTCAGATATACTTTTATGCCTGATCCCAAATTACAGTTTGCGCCTAAAACTGAGTAAAGACGCGAGGAATCGCGTCTGTAGAATTACGGTGATAAACGCTGAATTTTCCAGCTATTATCATCTAAACGAGTATAAAGTAAGCGATCGTGTAATCTACTAGAGCGTCCTTGCCAAAACTCAATTTCTGTGGGGATCACCCGCAAACCTCCCCAATGGGGTGGGCGGGGAATCTCCTGATTTTCATATTTACTCTGCAATTCCTGCATCTGCTGTTCTAAAACCTCTCGGCTAGCGATAACTGCACTTTGATCAGAAGCCCACGCACCCAAACGACTGTTAGCCGGACGACTGTAAAAATACTGATCTGATTCCGCCTCAGAAGTTTTCTCTACACGCCCGACAATTCTGACTTGACGTTCCAATTCTGCCCACCAAAAAACCAAAGCTGCTTGGGGATTTTCCGCTAGTTCTTGTCCTTTGCGGCTGTTATAGTTGGTGAAGAAAACAAAACCCCTCTCATCAAAATCTTTGAGCAGCACCATTCTAGCCGAAGGACTCCCATCTGGTGTAGTTGTGGCAATAGTCATAGCATTGGGTTCGGGAAGTTGGGCTGATAATGCCTGATCAAACCACTGTTTAAATTGTATAAAAGGATTAGGATTAACCTCGGTTTCGCTCAAACCTTGCAAGGTATAGTCTTTGCGAAGGTCGGCTATGGTTCTGTCCATTGTCATTTGTTTCCTTAATGTCAAATATGTTATCAAAGAAGGCAGGAGCCTGGCGAGGTAATACTAGAGCCTAGGAAAATCACTGTTGACTATTGACTCTTGACTATTAACTATAGGAGTAATAAAAAGCGATTGCGTCAGATGCGCCGTTCGCCATCCCTTCAACGTTTATTATTTTATGGTCTGAGCGGCCCTATCGTCGCTCTGAATGTTTGGCTGTTATCTGTTCTGTTTAGTTACTTTCAGCACCCGATTACTATTTTGAGTTGTGCGGCGATTTTAGCTTTTTTATTGAATTATCCTGTGAAATTCTTTGAACGGGCTAGAATCAGTCGTACCCAAGCTGTAATTATCGTTTTACTTTTTACTTTAACTCTTTTTAGCATTTTGGGTGTGACTCTAGTACCAATGGTGATTGACCAAACTATTCAACTATTAAATAAAATTCCTGATTGGTTAAGTAGTAGTCAAGAAAACTTGGTGCAGTTGGAAGCGTTTGCAAAACAACGACGCTTACCTATTGATTTGAGGGTATTGAGTAATCAAATCAATGCCAGTATTCAGAATGTAGTTCAGCAGTTAGCTGGGGGTGCAGTCGGGTTAGCGGGAACTTTGCTCTCAGGATTGCTGAATTTTGTCTTGGTGGTGGTGTTGGCATTTTATATGCTGTTGTATGGCGATCGCGTCTGGTATGGTTTAATCAATCTCCTACCTGCTAATATCGGTATCCCCCTGACTAAATCTTTACAGCTAAATTTCCAAAACTTCTTCCTCAGTCAGATATTATTAGCACTATTCATGGTTGTAGTGCTGACACCCATTTTTTTAATTCTTAGAGTACCCTTTGCTTTATTGTTTGCTGTACTCATTGGCATCTCTGAGCTTATTCCCTTTATTGGGGCTACTCTGGGTATTGGGACTGTCACCCTTTTAGTGCTATTACAAAATTGGTGGTTAGCTGTTCAAGTTGCGATCGCTGCCATTCTCATGCAACAGATAAAAGATAACCTATTGTCTCCCAAGTTACTGGGCAACTTTATCGGCTTGAATCCCATCTGGATTTTTGTGGCTATTTTGATGGGATATGAAATAGCAAATTTACTGGGTGCGCTGGTTGCTGTTCCCATCGCTGGCACTATCAAAGGTACTTTTGATGCGATTAAAAATGGTAAGTCCAGTGATTTTATGTCAACAGTGACAATTCATCATGATTTTGAGCATGATTAACAGTTTCATTTGACCCTGGATAGAAGCAAATATCAAGCCTAATTGAACGCAGATGGACGCAGATAAACGCGGATAAAGACATTAGTAGGGTGCGTCAGATATCAAGCATAAGTTTATTGACAGCATTTAAGCAGTCTGACGCACTCTACAAGACTGCCATATTAGCTGTTAATTTTTACTTTTAACCTATATTGGGTGTATTAGTATCAGTTTAATCTGAGTTTATTCCCCTTATTGTATTTTTTGGCATCACCAAGCCTAGGGTTACTCGTTTCATCATCCAGTATAAAACTAGAAGTACAACAAACGTGACCGCGATAATTATTAAAGGTTGTTTTCCTAACAGTTCTTCTACACCTGTAGTTAGTAAAGCATCTGGTTGAGTAATAAAATCCCAACTGTTGAAACGTAAAAAACGACCCCAATAAATACCGATAGCACAAAGAGCATGAGTAATTAACTCAATCCATAAAATCCATTGAGTTTTACCAATGCGGTGTAAGTAGTAACCAAGATTAATTAAAGATATGACATAAGCTTCAAATCCAGCCAAAATCACCAGTAAATACACAGGAATTAGTACCAAGGTAATTATCCACACAGATTGAATTGTCCGGATGTCATGAATTAAGTGAATAACATCAGTTAATAAATACGGAGCATTTGGTAAGAAGGCATAGAAAACTAACAATCCTAACCACCATACCCAAGAGCGTCCGCGTCTAGTGCGAAACAGCCAAACACTTAAAGCTAAAGGTATAAAAGCTAGAAATAGATTCCAAGTCATCCACCTCATGTTTCTACTTAAAACCTGCAAAATTTTGGTTATTAATTCTGCTGTCATAACTTTTTAATGGCAATATATCTATATTTTTACTTGATAAATAATCTTTAAGAAAAAGAAGTTCTTAGTAGTCAATTCTCCTACCAAGAACTTCAAATAGATATTTGTCTCAATCTTGCTCTGTTCCTAGCGATAAAATAAGTTACAATCTGGTTAGGTTGGATTCCAGAATTTTGGCACAGCTCACCCTCAATTATTCTGGCTGAGTACAATACTGATTCAGTCGTTTGACGAGTACATCAGACTCCTTACCAGCAGTTGTAGCGGCTCCTGTGAGTACGGTTTCAATTTCTTTTCTGGCTTTTTGTAATGTTTCTCTACCAGATGGTGATGCTTCGGCTGCTTTAGCGTCACCTAGGGCATTCGATGCTTTGGCGATCGCTTGACTGAGATTTTGGAAAACGTTCTTAAATCCGCTTTGAATCTCTTTTAAATTAGGATCTGATAAGTTGAGTTCTCTTAAAGATTGTGTGATTGCTACTAAATCCTTAGATAATTGTAAACTTGTTGTTACTTGTTGACCTTTATTATAATCTATTAAAGCATTACCCGCATTCACGACTTGAATTAGTCGTTGACACTGAGAAGCTTTATCTTCCATACAACCAGTAGCTAGAAAAATTATGCTCACACTCACAGGAGCAATCACAATATATTTACGCCACACAGTAATTAACACTCCACCACCAATAAATCCGAAACAATACTAACGAATAATTTTGATATTGGAGAGGACTTACGCAAGTGTGACATGACAAATGTCTTGTAGGGTGCGTCAGACTGTTTAAATGCTGTCAATAAACGTATTTTTGATGTCTGGCGCACTCTACTAATATGCTACTTCCTCTATTGCCTCTGCTCCCTCAACTTTTCCCAGTAGCCTCTTATGCTTCCTGTGATTTCTACTATTCCACTGCGTCAAATGGCTTCAGGCGATCGCCTGTTTTTACAAGTATACAAATTCATCAGTGTTAACCCTGGTAAAAAGGTTTACATTCAATCGAATTTACACGGTGCAGAAATTGCTGGTAATGCAGTTATTCATCAACTAATTGAGTTTTTATCGTCAATTGAAGACACTGATTTATTAGGAGAAATCTGGTTAGTTCCCGTGTGTAACCCGATGGGGACTAATGAACGCGCTCAACATTTTTCGCCAGGGCGACATTGTGCTTATGAATTTAAAGACTGGAATCGGATTTTTTGGGATTATGAAAAAGCAGCCAATGGTTTATTAGAATTTGCTAAATCTCATTTGCATGAGAGTTTAGAAACAATTCGCCAGAATTACTTAACTATCATTAAACAACAATTCGCGCAAAATTTAGCTGAAATCAATTCTCCTAGTAGTGTACCTTACACTGAGATTTTTCGGTATCAACTCCAATCCCTGTGTCTTGATGCAGATTACTTAATTGATTTACATAGCTCTAATAATCAAGGTTTAGACTATGTTTATTATTTCCGACAACGTGAAGAAACTGCCAAATATTTTTTATTAGATTTGGGTATTTTACTGGATAAATATGATGGAGATGCTTTTGACGAAGCTTTTATTAAACCCTGGCTAGCTTTAGAGGAATGTTTTCAACAATTAGGGAGAGCAGTAAAATTTGATGTAGAAGCTTGGACATTAGAATTAGGTGCAGGAATGCAAATGAATCCTGATTCTGTAAATAAAGGTGTGGCAGGTGTAAAGAATTATTTATTACAGAAGGGTGTATTGGCAAATACTAACTTAAATTTAGCTGCCAATAAATCTGATCAGATGTACTTTGCTCAGAGTAGCAAGCGGAAAAAATACTATGCGATCGCTGGGGGGATGATTCAATCTAGAGTAGAATTAGGTACAAAAGTAAAAGCCGGCGAAAGACTCTATCAAATTCTCAGTTTTAATAAAGAAAGTCAACTACCTACAGTCATTGATATCTGTGCGGGTGAAGATGGATTAGTATTTGACGTTGCCACAAATCAAGCGGTGAATCAAGGTGAGTTTGTTTTAGGAATTCTTCATGAAATATGAACTGGCTGCTCAAGTTTTATGAACCAATCCACTTAAATGGAGTTAAAAGAACATCATAGGATTGAAACAGCAATACTCACAAAGGTAGAAGATTTGAGATAGTGGTGTATTTCTATCTCATTTTTTTTGAGAGGAAAGCAAAATATATTTAGTCGTAGATTAAACTTAAACAAAGATGGTTCCGCGCAAATCTCAGGAAGAATTGATATTTTGTGGCGTGACTTAGTAAAAACTTATCTCAGCTATAAATTATAACGGTAGAACTCACAGTGGCTAGCATTGACAATGACATTTTATCTTTTTCAGGAGATGTAGCGATTCCCCAAGCACCTCCTGAGTTCAAATCTGGTTTTATTGGCATTATAGGCCGTCCCAATGTCGGTAAATCTACCTTGATGAATCAATTAGTGGGGCAAAAAATAGCGATTACATCACCAGTAGCACAAACTACGCGCAATCGTTTAAGAGGAATTGTCACCACATCAGAGGCTCAATTCATTTTTGTAGATACACCAGGAATACACAAACCCCATCATCAATTAGGTGAGATTTTGGTGGAAAACGCCAAAATAGCGATTGATTCGGTGGATGTAGTGCTGTTTGTGGTAGAAGGAACAGTAGCTTGTGGTGCAGGCGATCGCTTTATTGCTGAGTTAGTGACTCGCAGCCAGACACCAGTAATTTTAGGTGTGAATAAAGTTGATCAACAACCCACAGATTATCAAAGTATTGATGAGAGTTATCAAGAGTTAGCAAATACTTATCAATGGCCAATAGTCAAATTTTCCGCCAAGACAGGAACAGGATTACCCCAACTGCAAACATTATTAGTTGAAAATTTAGATTATGGGCCTTTCTACTATCCGCCCGACTTGGTAACAGACCAGCCAGAACGGTTTATTATGGGGGAATTGATCCGCGAACAGATTTTGTTGTTAACCCGTGAAGAAGTTCCCCATTCTGTAGCGATCGCCATTGATCAAGTTGAAGAAACACCCAGCATCACCCGTGTACTAGCAACTATTCACGTTGAGCGCGATTCTCAAAAAGGAATTTTAATTGGAAAAGGTGGCTCAATGCTCAAAGCAATTGGTAGTGCAGCACGGGAGCAAATTCAAAAACTCATTTCTGGTAAAGTCTATCTCGAATTATTCGTCAAAGTCCAACCCAAATGGCGACACTCTCGCTTCAGATTGTCAGAGTTAGGTTATCGCATCGAAGATTGACACTCCTCAGTTAGTAGGGTGCGTCAGAATGAATATTTTCTTAGTATGGCTAGGGTTACTCGTACTGACGCACCCTACTGGATTGACACTACTAATACACAAATCAAGTCAAAAGTCAACAGTTATTGGGCATGAGATTTTCCCCTTTGCTCTCTTGCCTCCCCTGCACCCCTGCCCTATGCTGACAATAAGTATTTATTCCTAATTTTGGGGTGGTTTTGAGTGCAACAATGACCCCAAAAATAAAAAAAATGCTGAAATCCATATAAATTAACGGTTTCATCTATCCACTTCTGGCTAGTTCACCTTAGAATGATTCATTGAAAAGTCGAGTAGATGGGATTTACAGCGATTTTGAGTAGAAATACTCCCCAAAGACGACTTTTGTATTGCTCAAAACAGAGGTTTCAGTGAAGATGCGACATGGTGCATCTAGAAGAAATCTCAAGTAAACCTCAAGGAGTTCCAAATGAACAAGGGTGAATTGGTTGATGCAGTAGCTGAAAAGGCTAGCGTGACTAAAAAACAAGCAGATGCGGTTTTAACTGCTGCTTTGGAAACGATTATTGAAGCTGTTTCCTCTGGCGATAAAGTGACGCTGGTAGGATTTGGCTCCTTTGAATCACGGGAACGTAAGGCTCGTGAAGGTCGTAACCCCAAAACTAACGAAAAGATGGAAATCCCCGCCACCAAAGTTCCTGCTTTCTCGGCTGGTAAGCTCTTTAGAGAAAGAGTTGCGCCCCCAAAAGCATAGACTCTGTTGTTAGGAATCTGGATGTAATGCGGCAACCGGCTCATGGGGGAAATTTAGCTTGGGCAGCAGCAATAGCTGGCTGCCTTCCTGATGCTATTGTGGATTTTTCTGCGAGCATCAGCCCGTTGGGGCCGCCCAACAGTGCGATCGCTGCTATTCAATCGCAAATGGGAAATCTCAGGCACTATCCCAACCCAGATTACAGTGATCTGAGATTAGCTCTGGGGAACTTCCACCAAGTGCCGCCTGAGTGGATTCTACCGGGCAACGGTTCAGCCGAATTACTGACTTTGGCAGGTAAGGAATTAGCTGAACTAGCCGCAACCGTGTTAATCACTCCAGCGTTTGGCGACTACTACCGCACCCTAGCGGCGTATAACGCTCAAGTTCTGGAGTGTAACCTTCTGAGTGCTGAGAACCGAGTTTTGGGTGCTGAGTTACAGCAATTACTCAACACTCAGAACTCAGCACTGTTTACTAACTGCGCCTTGTTGCTAAATAATCCCCACAACCCAACAGGTAAACTGTTTACCCGTGAGGAAGTTTTGCCTTATTTGCAGCAGTTTGCTTTGGTGGTGGTGGATGAAGCTTTTATGGATTTTGTACCTCCCGATGAGGAACAAAGCCTGATTGGGCTGGTGCAGGAGTATGAAAATCTGGTAGTGTTGCGATCGCTGACAAAATTTTACAGTCTTCCCGGTCTGAGACTAGGATATGCGATCGCTCACCCTGACCGCCTCCGTAAATGGCAGTTATGGCGTGATCCTTGGCCTGTCAACACCCTGGCGGCGGCGGCGGCTGTAGCTGTCCTCCAGGATGAAGAATTTCAACAACAAACTTGGCAATGGCTAGCACCTGCACGCCAGCAACTGTTTCAAGGTTTAGCCAGCACCCCAGGATTAACACTCCAACAAGCTGCGGCTAACTTTTTACTCGTAGAAACAGAACAATCGAGTTTGCAGTTACAACAACAACTACTCCAACATCATCAGATTTTAATTCGTGATTGCCTGAGTTTTAAAGAACTAGGCGATCGCTTCTTCCGCGTAGCTGTACGCACTAACTCTGATAACCAACGCCTAATAACAGCGTTAAACTTAGTGCTGAGGACTGGAAGGGACTGAGGAGAGGAGAATAACTTGTAGAGACGTTGCATGCAACGTCTCTACAGACTGCTTACGCCCATGCCCAATGACTAATGACTAATAACTAATGACTAATGACCATTGACTACGACATAGTAATCGTAGGCGGAAGTCTAGCTGGACGTTACGCCGCCTTAGCTGCCACCCAATACAGAGCCAAAGTAGCATTAGTTGAAACTAGAGTGAATACCGGGTTAATTTATCGCCAAGCTATGGGCGAAATTGGCAACCTAGCCCAACATTTCGGTGATTTAGTCGGTTTTGGTGTTCACACCACACAGGCTGATACTGCCCAAAAATGCCCAATATCTGTAGAATGGCAACAGGCGATGCTGTATGCTCAAGGCGTTGCCTCCACTATCCAAGAACAGACTTCTCCGGCTGTATTAGCCGCCCAAGGAGTCGATGTTATTGTCGGTAGGGGTGAATTCCAAAGTTCTCGCCGTTTGGCATTTGCAGTTAATCAACGCTTACTGCGGGGACGCACTTATTTATTAGCGAGTGGTTCTCGTCCAGCCATTCCAAAAATTGAGGGGTTACAAGCCACCGACTATCTAACTTTATCAAATATTTGGCAAACTTTGCAAAAATCAACACCGCCTCAAGATTGGGTAATTATTGGCGGTGTTCCCCAAAGTATTGAAATAGCACAAACTTTGGTGAGACTAGGTTGCAGAGTAATTTTAATCATTAAATATCCTTACCTGCTACCTCATATTGAACCAGAAATTTCCCAATTACTACAAGCACAATTAGAAGCTGATGGGGTGCGTATCCTCACAGAAACAGTAGTAACTCAAGTCAGGCGAATTGATGGTAAAAAATGGATTCAGGCAGGAGATAAAGCCATAGAAGTTGATGAAATTTTAGTGGCTACTGGACAGCAACCAAATCTAGAAACTTTAAATTTAGCCGCCGCCAAAGTAAAATCGTATCCAAATCGGTTGCTAGTCAATGAAAAACTGCAAACTACTAACCACAGAATCTATGCTTGTGGTGATGTAATCGGTGGTTATGAATTCCCTGAATTGGCTAATTATGAAGCGAGAATTGCCATCAAAAATGCACTATTTTTACCCAGATTAAAAGTTAACTATCAACATATACCTTGGGGAATATTTTCTGAGCCAAACATGGCACAAGTTGGTTTAACTCAACTGCAAGCACAGCGACAATTTGGACGCAAAGATATTTTAGTCCTAAAACATTATTATAAATCAATAGCAGCAGCCCAATTAGCCAATAAAACTACAGGTATTTGTAAATTAATTGTCCGACGTAACGGTGAAATTTTAGGAGCAGCTATTTTAGGAGCAGAATCCAGAGAATTAATTAATCTAATTGCTTTGGCAATGTCCCAAAAAATTAATATCAAAAACTTAGGAAATTTATCAGCTATTTATCCTAGCTTTTCAGAAATTATCGCACAAACAGCCCAATTATGGAGTGAGCAAAAATTAAATAGCAACCTAGCCTTACAAGACTGGCTAGAAGGTTTCTTTTATTTTCGCCGCAATTGGAATTTATGAACCAGTGCAAGCTTGTATATTCATCTCTTAAAAATAAAAAACCTCCGCACCCCTCTGCGTTAAAAAATAAAAAATTTAGCATACTAAGGTAGGAACTGGTGCAAAATATAACTGAAGCACTGGCACAATTAAAGAACATCGAAGCAGGGGAGGAAACAGAAGAATGAAATACACAATAATTCTTCAATGCTCAGAGGAAGACCAATGTTATGTGGTTTTTTTACCTGAGTTTACCAATATAATGCAGCCTTGCACTCATGGCGATAGTTATGAAGAAGCGTTGAAAAATGCTCAGGAGGTTTTAGAAATGCTCATTGAAACAGCATTAGAAAATGGTGAACCTTTACCAGAAATAAAAATGCTAGGTGATTCTTTTCAAGTGGCATAAATTAGCACAGCGATCAAGATATCTTGCGCCTATCAGTTGCCTCGGAATAAATTCCGAATATCATAGTGTAAGTCAGTTAAGTAAGTCGATGGGAATAAATATAACTATCTTAAGTAATGTAAATTTATGGAAATCGAGTTTGTAGTAAGGACTTCAGTCCTGAAATAAGGACTAAAGTCCTTACTACGAACCTTTAATTATTGACGCTGTTCTACTTATAACTGACTGAATTTTTGTGAAAATTGCAATTTTTATGTTATCAGTTATCAATTTAATTTGTTCTCAAAAAGCATTGAGAAAGGAAGGTATTTCTAACAGATGATAGTAAACTAAAGCTCCAACTACTAAAGTATAAAGTGTTGAACTACCTAAACCAATTAAAACGTCTCGCTTCAGGTGACGTTTCTCTGTTTTTAAAAACATATCCATTGCACCAAACTGCATCATTAAAATACCTAAGACATTAGACAGCCAATAACCAATTAACGTACCGGGGAGAAACCAATCTTGATTTATGAAACTGACTAGATAACCTAAAAGCAAAGCAATTGGTAGATTAAAAAACAAATCATTCCACCAAGAAAGGGGAGACAGCATATAACCAACCCCTATCAAAAATCCACCCCGCAATTTTTTCCACATAGTTATGCTTCCATTCCTCCTTGTAGTTTATTAAAAATTATTTATAACGCTCACTGTTACGCTTAAAGTTTTTTTCTGAGAAAGATACACTACCAATACCTTGGATGATCCCACGACCTATTAAACCTAAACCACGCCCTACTATTTGTGTGAGGACAAAGACAATACCACTACCGAAAAAAGCTAATAATGATTGTAATCTAGGCGCGATCGCATCTCTAAATTCTAGTACCAATGTCACTACTAAAGGAATACCAGACAACTGTGCTAATTCCTCTCTCCGAGGCGCATAAATCGATATTGTGGCAATACCACGAGGCGCAAATACAAATAAATGATAACGGCTTTCAAAGATTTCTCTAGCTTCATTCACATATCTATTTAAACGGTATTTCCAAGATAAATCATTTCTAAATCTCTCAATCTCTCGCGTAGAAATCAATTTACGGTCATAAAAGTTTTGCTTGATTTGTTCTACATCGGCTAAATAGTTAAGTAATGGTTGTATCACACCATTAGCTACCTGAATCAATAAGTTTTCTAAAAGTAATTCAGCTTGTGAATTGGCTTCTGAACTACCTGCCGGATAGTAGTTATTATCAACTTGCAAATCTGTTTGGAATAATAAATAAGCGCATAATTCCGTAGTCATCGGAATTTTATTGAGAATTGCCGCTTGTATGATTGCAGGATTTTGTAATAATACATTCACAATTTCTATGTGGCGCTCGCCTACACGCATTTGGGAGAATTTCCCAAAAAACTCACTAACTGTGGTTTGCCACAAATCTTTTAAAATTACATTCCTCAACTCTGCTAATTGATTAATTGTGATTTGGGCATCACGCAGTTCATCTAGCTGTTGAGCTAATCTCTGCAAAATTAGGTAAAGTAATTCTCGTTTTTTCTCTTCGCGCAAGATATCAATTTCTAAAGGACTATCTGAGACGTTTTTTAAAGAGAATTGCAGTTTATTAATACAAGCAGCAAATAAATTAGATTGCAGTGTTCTGGGACTCAGTAACGGCGGCGAGGTTAAACTTGTTTGTGTATCTGAGGTGATAATCACACTAGGTGGCTGTATCACAGGTAATGTTTGTTGGGGTGTTGCTGTGAATTCCTGTAGCTGTTCTTGTTGTCTTTCTAAGGGTGAAACGAGTAAATGATTCAGCAACCAACGTGCTGTTAAGAGTTCTCGCCGTTGTCCTGCTAGCACTGCCCGGTCTAAAATTGGTAAACCAGGAATTTGTAATTGTGCTGTGACTGCTTTGAGAGCAGTATCAATGTAACCAATTCCTGATAAATGTAAATTCTGCCGCACCTTTGCCAAAGGTAAGCGTGGTGAGATTGGGGGAGGGGGAGGAGTTAATTCTGTACTAACTTTTTCTTTTAACCAATAGGAATTCCCCTTGGCTACTGCTGCCATTGCGGTGACTAATTCAGAAATAGGTGTACCTTTAGGACAGTAACCATTGACACCAAAAGCCCTAGCAGCCATTAATATTCCTGGTGCTTGTACAGAACTGAGTAACAAAATGGGTAGGGTGGGATATAAAGCTTTGAGTTGTTGACACAGTTGCAAACCTTGTTGTTGACTGTCTGGCGAGCGACTGTCACCTAATTCCAGAACTACCAAGTTCACTTGATGCGGGTCTTTTTGTCCAATTTCTGCTAGTATCTGCAAAGTTTCCGTATCTGTTGCTGCTTCTGCTACCACTTGCAAATCAGGAATTGCTTCTAAAGCTACCCGTAGCCCTAGACGGAAGATGGTGTCTGGATCAACTAATAATAATTTTAAAGGGCGATCGCTCATAGTCCACTTAGATACATCAGCACTAACTTTTCCCCATCTGGTTCAAAGTTCAACTCTTTCCCATTGTCACCTGTTTTTGTCCCCTGTTAGATGGATGATCATTGGCATAGGTAGCAGTTATACCAATTCAAAATTCTTGCATAGCCTATGGCATCGCCTAGCGTCCCGTAGGGAAGGCTTACGCCTACAAAATTCAAAATGAAGAAAGATAGATATCACAATGGTTTGGGCGTGTGTATCTGTGGCATTCTTTTTTAAAATTGGTATTAGCTTTGACGCTTTGCCTGTGCGGACTAATGTAAAACCAAGGTTTTCTAGCCTGTGTGGTGCGTAGCGTCAGCGTGATAGGCAGGCTAACCTCCGGGAAACCGTGCATAGCGTGTCTACACAGACGAGTTCCCTGTTCCCTGTTCCCTGTTCCC
>NZ_CAWMSA010000035.1:196786-201628 GCF_963870205.1 Anabaena sp. CA = ATCC 33047
AATGTCATCTATGGGGCGTGGAGGCTGGCGCATCCCCTGCGGTAGTAGTTTTATTAGTCCTTTGGGGGGGTACATCTGCCAATAGCGATCGCGGGCTTCTAAGGTACTATAACGCTCATCTACTAAAACAATATTTAATGGTTCTACCAATTCTTGATTTAATTGCTGTTTCCAGCGTTTGGCTGTGGTTTGGTTTCCCATCACCATTAAGGAAACAGGAAACTGTTGACGTAATACACCAATTGTGGTAACAGCCTCTTGAGAAGGAACGACTTGATGATAATGCAATTGTCGATCTAATCCCATGATTGCTAACCCACACTTATCTTTACCAGGGTCAAAGCCTAAAATCACTGGTTGTGTCGGGGAAAATTCACTAAAAGTCATGATTAATTAAAAAATTAAAATTTAAAAATAAATTAGGTACTTAAAACAACTTTGCCATTTTGAACTACTATCAGTTTCACTCTCAAAGGCCCGACTGTGTAAGTATCTTCTGCGGCTACGGCTTTAATTTCTAATGGTTGTTCAAACTGACTTAATAGGGAAACAAAGCGAATAAATGTACCATCTATTTGTACACTTTCCACAATACCTGCATTGCGAGCGCGGAATTGGGAAGCAGAAATGAGTAAATCTAATCGTTGTCTGATTTGATATGAGGTCATTGTTTTCGGATCAGCATTAGTAGTTGCTAAGACCTCACCTGCGGAGAATACTAAAACATTTCTGGCTGTATCAGCAAAAAATTCTATTTGCTTTTCTCCCCGCACATAATTCCCAGCCGAGAAAATTCTGACTACATATTCTTTACCATCATCAATTAGTTGAATTAGTTGCTCAATCCTGTCTGGAGTCACACGTAGTAGTTCTGTTGTGGCTGAATTGGTTCCAGGTTCAGCTAATTCGATGCTAGCATTGCGGTTGGCTTGTTGCAGCAGTTGCATGATCACTTGTCGAGCCTCATTAGCTTGATTTACCCGCACTACACCAGAAGCTATCACTTGACCACGTACTAAAGCCAGTTTACCTAAACGTAGGTCACGGTATGATTGGTAATATTTTTCTAGTCTTGCGACTTCCTGCTCTAAATAATCCTGTTGTCTTTCTAATTCTTTAAGACGGGCTTCGCGTTTGGCTATTACCTGTTCTCGTGCGGTAATTTCTAAGTTGCGGTTTTGAATGAGTTTGTCGAGTTGAGAAATTTTACGATCGCGTTGTTCGATGGCAGCTTGGCGGTTAGATAGTTCGCGATCGCGTTGTTCGATAGCGGCTTGACGATTGGCTAATTCGCGATCGCGCTGTTCTATGGCTCTTTTCGCTTCTGCATACAGTCGTTCCCGTTCTGCCCTCAGTTGTGCTATCGCTGTTTGTAGAGATTTGATTTGATTGTAAACTTTGCCGAGTTCAGTTATTGCCCGTTGATACTGGTTTTGAGTCCGTTGGAGTTTAGCTTGAGTTTGCGCTAAATCTCGCTGCACTATGACTTTTTCTTTTTTAGCTTGTTCTCGCTGAGTTTCTGCCTGTCTTTTCTCAGTTATGGTGGTTTGTAGCTGCTGATTAGCTTTCTTTAACTCAGTTTCTACCTGACTTTTTTGTTCTTCAGCAACTTTGAGTTGTTCTCGTTTTTGTCTAAGGTCTTTTTGAATATCTTCTAATTCAAAAACTCCCTTTCTGAGTCCTTCGTCAGCCAGAAACAGAATTGCTAGAGTTGTCGCCGCAGTTAACACACCTGTGAGGATAGTGATTAGTACCGCCGTATTTTTGGGACGCAGCTTAAAGAGAGACAGGCGTGCTTTGCCGACTTTGGTGCCGATGCGATCGCCAACCGTGGCAATTACTCCTCCCAAAATTAAAATTGCTGCTATTAGGATGTACCCGGTGGTCATCTTCAGCTACCGAAAGGTTTCCAGATACAGCCTACTACTTTCAGTCGAGGTATGTGGAGGATAGGAGGTGGGCAATAGCTGAAATTACTCAAGATTTTTGATTGACTTCCAAACTATGGTGTTAACTGAAATATAACACGCGCCACCTCCTCTGTTTCCACTTGATTTTTATGTGAACTGTCTGCTCAGGGCCACAGGTTTATGCACAGTAATTTTCTTTTTGTGGATCGAAATCATCTTTTTCTCACGCAGATCCCCTAGTAATCTGGTGACGGTTACGCGAGTCGAACCAATTGCTTCCGCGATCGCTTGATGGGATAACTTCAAATCAATCGTTATCCCATCTGCACAAGGAATTCCAAAATCACGACAGAGAATTAACAGAAAACTCACCAATCTTGAACCCATATCTCGGTGAGCTAAAGTTTCAATCATCATCTCTGTTTGCAAAATCCGCGAAGACAGACCTCGCAGCATCAACATGGATAATTCTGGATTTTCCTTGAGTGCTTGCTCCACTTGCTCAATTGGTGCTGACAGCAATTCTACAGGTGTAAATGCCACCGCATGGTAAAACCGATCCGACTTATTTCCCGTCAGCAGAGACAGCACTCCAAATACGCTATTTTCCCGCAGTAGTGCCACTGTAATTTCTTCTCCTGCCTCGTACACCCTGGACAGTTTTACAGCACCTTTCAAAAGAAAATAAACTCGCTCGGCAGGATCGCCCGGAAAAAAGATCGTTTTATTGCGTTCAAACGTTTCGACAACTGGCGGAAAAGCTCCAGTTGCCATCTGACGAAAAACATTTGCTAGGGCCTTATCTTGTGTCACGATCATCTCCCTTCCCCTACCCAATGCCAGAACAACAAAAAACTAAAAACTAATTACCTAAGAATACACCTGAAAACTCAATCAGACACCGTTAACCTTACTGTACTTTCCTATACTCAAACCGCTAACTTCAGAGTTATTTGTTCATAATGATACCTAATTTTTGCTATTTTTAGCTAGCAGTTCTTGATAGATACTTCTGCTTGCTGTAACCATCAGGTTTTTTAGAAAAAAACTTAAGTAATCTTGAAAATATCTTAAGGAATAATATTTATTTTAAATCCAACAAACACCCTTACTAATACTCTTTTTTGATAATCATGGATAAAACAAAGACAAACGTACCTCAGATTCTAGTATGCTCCTAATACATGAAGGCAGTAGCCGACGGCAAGCCGTCAGGCTAGGCAGAAGGGAAGAAATCTTCCAACATAGCTAATTCACCTCTTTGACTGGCTAGTGATTTCTGTCAAGCTGTACTAATCAATCATCACATGAATCAGATCAAAAATATCTATGCTGGATCTCAAAGGAAAAAACGCTCTGGTGACAGGGATTGCCAATAATCGCTCTATCGCCTGGGGCATTGCTCAACAACTACACGCCGCCGGAGCCAATCTAGGCATTACTTACCTACCAGATGAACGTGGCAAAATGGAGAAGAAAGTAGCCGAACTGGTAGCACCTCTCAACCCCAGTTTGTTCCTACCCTGTAATGTCCAAAACGACGAACAGATTCAATCTACTTTTGAGACAATCCGCCAGAAGTGGGGCAGAATAGACATTTTGATTCACTGTCTGGCCTTTGCTAACAAAGATGATTTAAGTGGAGATTTTAGCCAAACATCTCGCTCTGGTTTTGCCACAGCCTTAGATGTCAGCACTTATTCACTTGTACAGTTAAGTGGTGCAGCTAAACCTTTAATGACAGAGGGCGGAAGTATCATCACCCTGTCCTATTTGGGTGCTGTCAGGGCAATTCCTAACTACAACGTCATGGGAGTTGCTAAGGCAGGTTTAGAAGCTAGTGTACGTTATCTAGCATCTGAACTCGGTTCCCAAAATATTCGCGTCAATGCCATTTCTGCCGGGCCTATCCGCACCTTGGCATCGAGTGCCGTTGGTGGCATTTTAGATATGATTCATCACGTCGAACAAGTCGCCCCCTTGCGTCGTACCGTCACCCAAATTGAAGTAGGTAACACTGCGGCTTTTTTAGCCAGTGATTTAGCTAGTGGCATCACCGGACAAGTCCTGTACGTGGATGCAGGATATGAAATTACGGGTATGTAATAAAATTTGGGCATGGGGCAAATAAATTCAAAATTCAAAACTTGTACTGAGCTTGTCGAAGTATTCAAAATTCAAAATTGAATAAATTCTGCCCCTAGCTTCTTACCCAATCCCCAATCCCCAATCCCCAATCCCCAATCCCCAGTATTATGCAAATCAGCGATTATCCCCAAATTAATTTATCTTCAGCCCCTCGTATTGCCTCGGTGCATCGCTCCACTGGTGAAACTGATGTGCAAGTTACTATCAACCTAGATGGCAGTGGCATCTGTAAAGCAGCCACGGGTATTCCGTTTTTGGATCACATGTTGCATCAAATTGCTTCCCACGGCTTAATTGATTTGGATGTCAAAGCTACAGGCGACTGGGAAATTGATGATCACCACACAAATGAAGATGTGGGTATTACCCTTGGGCAAGCTTTACATAAAGCATTAGGTGATAGAAAAGGGATTGTCCGTTTTGGCAATTTTTTAGCACCTTTAGATGAAGCTTTAGTACAAGTAGCATTAGACTTTTCTGGTCGTCCTCACCTCAGCTATGGTTTAGAAATTCCTACCCAGCGTGTAGGAACTTATGACACCCAATTGGTGCGGGAGTTTTTTGTGGCGTTGGTGAACCATAGCCAAATGACGCTGCACATTCGCCAATTAGACGGGATTAATTCCCATCACATTATTGAGGCGACGTTTAAAGCATTCGCTAGGGCTGTACGCATGGCTGTAGAAGTAGATTCCCGTCGTGCTGGCACTATTCCCAGTTCTAAGGGAGTGCTGTGAGGTAGGGGTGTAGGGGTGTAGGGGTGTGGGGGTGTAGGGGTGTAGGG
>NZ_CAWMSA010000036.1:0-3723 GCF_963870205.1 Anabaena sp. CA = ATCC 33047
CACTGCTGCGGCTACGATAGTTGGAGGGTTGCCTCCTGCCACAATTGCTCGGCGCCAGGTTGATTTTTTAAAAGAAATACCCAGATTATGGCAAATACATAATCTGGGTGTTTCTTTTTTTTTTGAAATTGTCATTTTCCCTCAGCCTTTTTGTGCTTGTTAGTTTAAAGTCCAGTAATAAGATAGTCCAACAGGCGATCGCCCAATCATATCATTTGATTTTCTGTTTTTTCCTATATAAATGTTTGTGGCTGGTAATTGGAAACAACAGCAGCTAAATATTCATCTAATTACATTAGATAGAAAAAATTCTCGGTTGACTCTATGCGTCGCCAAATCACCGTTTATGTTCTCATGTTCTTACTATCGATGATTCTGACTAAGCTTTGGTGGCCTATAGATGATACTCAGTGCAACTCAGAAGCTTTTCTAGCATCAAAAAACCAAAAATTCCAAGTTCAAGCTACTAAGGTAGTAGTTCAGCCGTGGCGTGGTGAACACCATGTATATGGAATCTTTATGGTGCCTGACGAATACAAGAAAACTCCTTTTTTTGTCTTAACTGTGAAAGGTGCGGAAAGTAAATGTTCTAAGCCATTTGGTTACAATCAAAACTATGATGATATCTTCGCTGAACCAAACACTCATCTCATCAGAATGTATTTCAAAACCCGCGTTGCACTGCGGCTAATTCTCCAAGGTTTGTACTCTCAATTAAATAATCCACAAAACTGGACTTTAACTTACCCGCAAGCAAAGTAAGGAATGGGGAGTGGGAAGAGGGGGGAAATCTAGCGTCAGCTTTCCTACGCAGGCGTAAGCCTACCCGCAGGATGGAAGAATAACTAATAACTATTGACTGAGTGACTTGATTTGTTGATTTAACAATTTGTTAGTGGCATTGATGACAATTTGTGCAGAACCAGCAAAAAATGATCGTTCAATATTTTGGGGTATATCACTGGGTTGGTGGTAGTGCGGTGTACGGAGATTAGCCGTATCTGTTACTAACACCGCACCTACTCCTTGATACCAAAACGGAGCATGATCACTACGAAGAGTGTCTGGTGTCATTAAGCCTTTGAGGGGAATAGGTAGCTTTAAGACATCTGGTAGATTATCTATATCTGAATTGCTAAAGGCATTAAGTAAATGCAAATGTTCTGTATCACCGACGGCTACTAAAAAATCACCTTTGTCGCTGGGTGGAGTTACAGGCAAACCCGCCGGGTATTTCTGACAACCTGTTATGTAACAAGCGTAACCTACCATATCCATCACAATCACACCGCGTAGGTTTTGCAAGCGTTTTTCTTGAGCCACAAACGCTTTACTACCAATTAGTCCGGCTTCCTCTTTGTCAAAAAATGCTAGTTGCAAAGTCAAGGGTGTAGATGGAAAACTAAAAACTCGCGCTATTTCTAGTAGCACAGCCACACCACTGGCATTATCATCAGCACCGGGAGATTGATCAACAGTATCATAATGGGCTGCAACTAAAATTGCTCCGGCTGTGGTGTCAGTTCCCTGACGTTCAGCGAAGATATTCACACCTTCTGTAAACTTTTCTAATTTGGGTTGCCAGCCTAGTTTTCGTAATTCATTGATGATATAAGTACGAGTACGCGATCGCTCTGTTGTTGTGTAGCGTTGAAAATTTAACTTTTGAATATGAGTTAATAATTTATCAATAGATACTTGCGGAGCATTGTTAACTTCCTCAAACTCAGGCTGTGGTGACGGTGTGACGACTGGTACACTCTCAACAATTTTTGGGGAGTAACGCTGCTCAAAAAATGTGCTACCTCTACCACCAACAATTACAATTGCTACTAGCACCAACAACGCCAGCCAAATTTTAGCTTTCATTTCAGTTCGTATTTGCCTTTTAGACTAGGTTAACGTAACAAAAAAGAGTTGCAGCCTAGAATCTCCCCAAAGATATAACCGAAATTAGGAGATACGCAAACAAGGATAAAGTATAATCTTTTTATCTCCGCTACCAGCAGCTAATTTTTTACCATCAGGAGTGAAGGCTACAGTATAAACAGAATCATCAGCACCTTGATAAGTACAAATCTCTTGACCAGTTTCTACCTGCCATAATTTGACAGTTTTATCTTTACTACCACTAGCTAATATTTTGCCACTAGGATGAAAAGCTACAGAACAAACATCATTATCATGGCCTAATAATGTACGCATTTCTGCACCAGTATTTATATCCCATAACTTAATTTTCTTATTCTGACTACCACTAACTAAAATCTGACCATCTGGGCTAAAAGCCAAAGAGTTAATATTAGCAAACCAATCAGAATCTGTTTGAATAGTTTGAACTTGTTGCTTAGTTAAATACCAAATTTGAATATTCTTGTCTTTACTACCACTAGCTAAAATTTTACCATCAGGACTAAAGACAACAGATAATACATCATCAGAAAAACCTTTAAAAGATGATATTTCTTGTTTTTTTTCTAATGACCAAAGCTTAACAGTTTTATCTTGACTACCACTAGCTAAAATTTTACCATCTGGGCTGAAAGCAACAGAGTAAACTTTTTCTTCATGTCCTGTAAAAGTATGAATTTCCTTACCTGTTTGCACATCCCCAATTTTGACAGTTTTATCATCACTACCACTGGCTACAGTTTTGCTATCTGGGCTAAATGCAACTGCATTTACACTTCCAAACCATAAAGATTCACCATGTCCCTTTAATATGCAATATTCTTGATTAGCTAACACATCCCAAATTTTGATAGTTTTATCATCGCTAGCACTTGCTAACATTTTGCCATCAGAACTAAAGTCAACACTACGAACTTTACTAGAATGTCCTTTGAGAATTTGGACAGATACTAAATTTTGTAGATTTTTTTGGTTAAAAGTGTCCATGATTTCCGTGCAGGATCAAAATTTCAGCCCTTTGAAAAAGATTAGCACGGATATATGCTTCAAGCAATTTCTGGGAAGTTTGACGGCTTGTCTTTTGACATAATGGCTAATTTAACGTAAATTTCCGCATGAAACACAGGATTTTTCAATTTAGACACTGTAAATTGCCATGCGGTCAAAATTTGTTTTAGCATCAACTACTTTAGCTTGCCTGACTTTGTTAGTGAGTAATGGGCAAATTGCCAGAGGAGATAATCAACACAATCATCACTCAGAGCATGATCATAAAACAATTGAAATTCCTCCTGGTCAACCCATACCAAAAGTTGACTTAGTTGTGCATAAAGATTCCTCCAAAGGATGGAATTTAGAAGCTAAAGTTTCTAATTTCCGATTTGCGCCAGAAAAGATTAATCAAGCAGCTAAACCAGGAGAAGGTCATGGTCATATTTATATCAATGGTCAGAAAATCACGCGATTATATGGTTCTTGGTACTATCTAGAAAAACTCCAACCGGGTAAAAATGAAATCACAGTTTCCCTCAATGCCAATAGTCATGAGGCGTTAGTTCATAATGGTAAAGTGATTCAAGATACTGCAATTATTGATGTGCCTAGAGACTAGGAGCTAGGGGCTAGAGGGTAGGGGCTAGTATATTTTACTCAGCACTATCTTAGACTAGCCATTACCAGATATGTTTGATTTATTTTTAATGACAATTTTGGGTTTTCTGGGTAGCTTTGGGCATTGTTTCGGAATGTGCGGGCCGCTGACGGTGGCGTTTTCTCTGTCTCATCAACCGTCATCACCACAGCAAACATCCC
>NZ_CAWMSA010000036.1:3829-42285 GCF_963870205.1 Anabaena sp. CA = ATCC 33047
AGTTATGCCTTAGTCGGGGCTGGCATTGGTGCGCTGGGTTCGGTACTGTTACAAGGTGGACAGTTGGCGGGTGTGGGTAGCGACTTGCGTCGTGTAATGGCAATTATTACTGGTGTGATGCTGATTTGGTTCGGGTTAGGACAAATCACACCTAACTTATTACCCCGCATTCCTTTGCTACATCCCCTGTTAAAAGGTGGTTTACATCAACGTCTGAGTACAGGAATGGTTAACCTATCTTTACATCAACGATGGTGGACACCGATACTTTTGGGTATGACTTGGGGTTTAATGCCTTGTGGTTTTTTGTATGCTGCCCAAATTAAAGCGGCAGAAACTGGTAGTTTATGGCTGGGTACGGCGACTATGCTGGCTTTTGGTGTGGGAACACTGCCAACAATGTTAGGTGTGGGTGTGTCTACTTCCTTGGTGAGTCAAGACAGGCGGAGTCAATTATTTCGCTTAGGTGGTTGGGTGACGCTGAGTATTGGGGTAATTACTTTACTGCGGACTGGTGAGACAATGGTAGATTACACCGGACACGCGGCTTTGTTCTGTGTAATCATGGCGTTAATTGCCCGCCCCATTAGTAAAGTGTGGGCTTCGCCTTTACGTTATCGTCGGGCTTTGGGAGTGGGGGGGTTTGTGCTGGCTGTGGTGCATACCACCCACATGATAGAACATTCCTTGCAATGGAATTTTGCTGCTTTTTGGTTCTTACCGCCAGAATTTCAACTGGGGATGGCTGCTGGTGCTGTAGGATTGATATTAATGACCCCGGCAGCTGTGACAAGTTGGGAATCTTTGCAAAAATCTTGGGGTAAACGCTGGCGACAAATTCATTTATTGAGTGTACCGGCTTTACTTTTGAGTGCTATTCATGCGGTGTTGATTGGTTCTCATTATTTGGGTTCTTTACGATTGACTTGGGGAAATAAATTAGCAGCTGTGTTAATGGGAATTGTCACCTTGGGAGTTTTGTTAGTGCGAATGCGCTCTTTTTGGTCTAAGTTAAACCTAGAAAAGTTTTATGTTCCCCCCACTAAATCAAACTAAAGCCACCCAAGACAAACAAGTTTCTGCACTTAAGGGTGTGTCAGCTATCGAGTATCTTTCATTTCTGAGTTGCTTAGTTCTATCCATAAATAGTATTCCTCCTGCTGCTGCTCATAAAATAGAAATAGCAGGAGATGTTGGCGGTACTCTCCACATTGAACCGAATGATACTCCTCGTGCTGGAGAAACTGCACAAGCTTGGTTTGCTTTGACTCGTAAAGGTGGTAAATCGATTCCTTTGACTCAATGTGATTGTCAATTAGCTGTGTACGCTGAACCTCACATACCTGGCGAACCTGCATTAATCGAACCATCATTAACGCCTGTGAATGCTGAACGTTATCAGGGTATACCTGGTGCAGATATTACTTTTCCCAAACCGGGAATTTATCAGCTACAGTTAACAGGCAAGCCAAAAGCTGGGGCAAATTTTCAACCGTTTGATTTGAAGTTTGAGGTGACGGTAGCTGCTGGTGCTGGTGGGATAGGTAAACAGATACAAAGTCAGGAAACCATTAATGGTGTGGTTGTGGAGAGTGAAGCATCATCCTTGAGAATGGGGGGAATTCCCATCTGGGCGATCGCTCTCTCCACTGTGGCAGTCTTGGGTATAATCTTGTTTGTCTGGCAACGTCAAAAAGGTAAAAGTTGAAAACCCCTGAAAAACAGCAACGCAGTTGCGTATTTTTTGCTGTCTTAGGTAACTATTGTGCGTTGAAGTTAGGGGAGATGAGGTTAATTAATCCTCAATCTCCATGCTACTACTTATGTCTGTTTAAGTGCCATTGCCACGCATGAGCAACAATATCTTGAATATTTGGATACTGGGGTTGCCAGCCTAAAATTTTTCTGGCTTTTTCGCCACTACCAATGAGACTGGGAGGATCTCCGGGACGGCGATCGCATTCTTCTATTGGTATAGTTAATCCTGTCACCTGTTTGGCTGCTGCTATCACTTCTCTGACAGAGAAACCTTGTCCGTTACCTAAATTGAAAACTTCGCTGTCGCCACCTTTAAGTAAATACTCTAACCCTAAAACATGGGCATCTGCCAAATCGCTAACGTGAATATAATCCCGAATACAAGTACCATCAGGCGTAGGGTAGTCAGTGCCAAAAATCGAAATAGATTTACGTTTACCTAAAGCTGTCAACAGTACCAAAGGAATTAGATGAGTTTCCGGGTTGTGATCCTCACCTAATAACCCGTCAGGATGTGCGCCAGCCGCATTAAAATAACGGAAACGCACTGATTTTAAACCGTAAGCCCCATCAAAGTCAGATAGAATCCGTTCTACCATTAATTTAGTAGCACCGTAGGGATTGATAGGATTTTGGGGGTGGTTTTCCGGAATTGGTACAACGTTAGGTACACCATAGGTGGCACAAGTGGAAGAAAAGACAAAATTCTTAATAGATGCCGCCAGCATTGCTTCTAAGAGAACCAGTGTACCGACAACGTTGTTGCGGTAGTATTTAGCAGGGTCACTCACTGATTCACCGACATAAGCATAGGCGGAAAAGTGCATGACGGCGGCAAAGTTACGAGTTGTAAATAAATTATCTAACAGAGGGCGATCGCTGGTGTCGCCTTCGATCAACTCTACCTGCAACACCTTTTCCACAAGATCACGATGCCCATAAACTAAGTTATCTAAGATCACCACATCATAACCTGCTTGTTTGAGAGCTAATACCGTGTGTGAACCGATATACCCTGCCCCCCCCGTGACTAAAATACTGGGCTTTTCAGGTGACATAGTTTTTCCCTTTGAGTGACGACTACTCAATTAATGTAATTTAGTGGTGTACCAAATTACTCATCTGGAAAATTATAAATATTAGACGCATTGTGAAAAAATTGCACTAAAATCACTACGACAGTAGTCTTTGGTGTGAGGGTTGAGGTATTTTAAGTCAAATTGACAGTTGACTCTTAAATCCAGTTCGTGAAACCTCTAGGCTAACCCTTCAGGGTACTCGACGAGAACCCCATCGGGAAACGCCAGTTGCTTGATATCGAAGAACCCTTTTGACAGTTCCTTAAGTCGAAACTGTCTCACCACCGCACTGGTTCATCACAAAAGGAGATTTGAGAGTAAATATCTATGTTTTTACTGTTAAGCCGAGTATTGTTGTGGCTACTAATTGGTGTGATAGCCTACTCTGTGTTTCAGAGATTTTATCCTGCTGGAACTTTCGTGGGACGATTAGTTTTTGTCATTGTGTTGGTTGTGATAGCTTTATCATTTCTTAACCCCAATGAACCAGCTGTAGCTTCTTTGTGGAGGTTGGTATCCTTTCCCCTCAAACCTTTAGGAGCTTCAGTTTTGATGTTGATTTTAGCGGCTCAAAAAATTAAGGGAGGTGGCATCGATAAACCAGGGGGATATTTAGTTGGTTGGTCGTTGACAATTTTACTGTTGGCTAGTACACCTGCGATCGCCTATTTCTTGGTGAGAGCTCCTTTAGCAACCGGGGCATTTCTCCCCAATGGTCAACTATTATCATCTCCATCGTCAACACTTGTAGCTTTCGAGACACAAACCAACCCGATGCTAGTTACTGATGTGGTTCAGGATTCTATCTTACCCAGTTCTCAACTGAGTCAGTCCACGTTAGCATTCCAATACTGGGAGACGAAAATCCCCCCTTACCTGTTGCAGAATCCTCAACAAATTCGAGAAAGAGGATTAAGACTCGAAGACTTTGTACCCAGTGCAGAAACACTCCAACTCACAACACAAGTCTGGGAAAGTTATCTTAATCAAATTTACATTTTTTTACGTGGTCGTCAGTCCTAAAGTTCAAAGTCAAAAGATGAGGGGAGGGTATGAAGAGTAAAACTTTCTCCTGTCCCCTCCCTCTTGCCCTTCGATTACTCTACGACAACCCCTTTGGAAAACGCCAATCGCACCCTAGTGTCCGGGTAAATCAACAGAAATCCCCTGTTGTGCGTTTTGGCTGACTTCCTGCCCCTTGCCGCCAGCTTTACTTCCATCCATGAAACAATCTCGACGAATTGCTCAACTTGGTGCTTACCTACGTCCCCATTGGCGGGATGCTACTTTAGGCATCCTGGCTTTGTTGTCTGTTAATGGACTAGGGGTTTATATTCCCTGGTTAATTCGTGCTTGCGTTGACCAAATTGCCAAAAACGTGAGCTGGAATCAAATAATACGTTATGTCATCGTGATTATTTTGCTCAGTTCTGCTATGTGGCTGATCCGCATGGCTTCACGACTGTGGATATTTGGCGTAGGAAGACAAGTAGAATTTGACCTCAAACAAAGAATTTTTGAGCATTTACTCAAGCTGGAGCCTGCTTATTTTGCGACTAACACGATTGGGGACTTAATCAGCAGGGCTACCAGTGATGTCGATAATGTCAGGCGGTTGTTGGGTTTTGCAGTCTTAAGTTTTGCTAATACGATATTTGCTTACGCTTTAACACTGCCAGTCATGCTAGCCATTAACATCAATTTGACACTAGCAGCCTTAGCAGTTTATCCCTTGATGTTTTTCTTAGTGCATTTGTTTAGTAATCGTTTACGTCAGCAACAGGCAGTAGTACAAGAAAAACTGTCAGATATTAGTGAACTTATTCAAGAAGATGTCAGTGGCATGGCTTTGATTAAAATCTACGCCCAAGAAGAAAATGAGCGTCGTGCCTTTGCCCACAAAAATCAACAGCTATTAGCAGCTAACTTGTCACTGGCAAAAAGCCGAAATACTCTGTTTCCTCTGATTAGTGGTTTAGCTGGTTTGAGTTCACTGATTATTATTTGGTTGGGGACAACGCAGATTGCTGCTGGAACTCTGGCTGTTGGCGACTTTTTGGCATTGCTGATTTACGTAGAACGTTTGGTTTTCCCCACAGCTTTGTTAGGTTTCACTATTACCGCCTACCAACGGGGAGAAGTCAGTATAGACCGTTTGGAAGCGATTCTGAGTGTCACCCCGAAAATTCAAGATGACACAGAGGCGATACATCTACCGCTAGCTGAGGTAAAGGGGGAATTGTTAGGGCGAAATCTCAGTTTCACTTATCCCGGTGCTACTACTCCGGCTTTAGATCAAGTGAATTTTCAGATTCACCCTGGAGAAACAGTTGCAATTGTGGGGGCGATAGGTTCAGGGAAGTCAACTTTAGCCAATGCTTTGCCTCGCTTATTGGAGATTGCACCCGGACAGTTGTTTTTAGATGGGGTGGATATTACTCAGATTAGCTTGGCAGATTTACGTCATGCGATCGCCTACGTTCCTCAAGATAGCTTTTTATTTAGCACTACCATCAAAAATAATATTCGCTACGGTGAGCCTTTGAGCGCACAAGAAGATGTAGAGTATGTAGCTCAATTGTCCCAAATTAACCAAGAAATTATTAATTTTCCGGCGCAATACGAAACTATAGTCGGTGAACGTGGCATTACTCTCTCTGGCGGTCAAAGGCAACGTACCGCTTTAGCTAGAGCCATTTTAGTCAATGCTCCGGTTTTAATCTTGGATGATGCCCTCTCTAGTGTAGATAATCAAACCGCTACACAAATTTTGAATAATCTCTCTCAGGGTAATGAAAGCAGAACCGTGATTTTTATTACACATCAACTTTCCGCCGCCGCCGTAGCTGACAGGATTTTGGTGATGGATAAAGGCAGAATTGTCCAAGTAGGCAATCACTCACAACTATTACAAGAAGCAGGGATTTACAGAGATTTGTGGAGCCGACATCAAGTTGAAGAATTACTAAATTAATGCTTTATTTCTAATGGCTGGGATGGCTGGGTGTGGGGAATTACAAATCTAGTTCTCCACTTGGCAAGTCTGGCTAGTATCATAGCCAATGGGCAATTAACTACTGAAAATTACATAGTTAATTACCCATTAATTGTTATTTATTTAAAAAGCTCCAACTTTGCCAAATATTGCGAAGATTGTTTTTATAATTAGTTGTAAATCATATAAAGGATGCCATTTTTGTTGATATTGTAAGTCTAAATCAACTATTTTTTCAAAATCTTTGATATGAGAACGTCCATTAGCTTGCCATTCACCAGTTAAACCAGGTTTAACATTTAAGCGTTGCCAGTGGCGGTTGTTATATTTTGCTACTTCATCACCAGTGGGGGGGCGTGTTCCCACTAAACTCATATCACCCATAAAGACATTCCAAAACTGGGGTAGTTCATCTAAACTGCTGCTGCGTAAAAAACGCCCCACTTTTGTCACCCGAAAGTCATTTTTGTTTTTAAAGACAAATCCGTCTGCTTCATTATCTACTAAAGATTTCAGTCTTTCCGCATCATTGACCATGGAACGGAATTTCCAAATCCGAAAGGGACGACCCTGAAGACCATAACGTTCTTGAGAGAAGAAAATCGGGCCTGGACTATCGAGTTTAATGGCGATCGCAATCGGTAGAAACACAATTGCCAAAATTGACAGCCCCACTATGCTGCCTAAAATATCCAACCCACGTTTGAATTTAGAATTTACTGAGGGATGATTGGTAAATTCTATCTTCCACTCTTTATAGCTAGTATCTAGCAATACTTTTTGTGAGGGTGTTTGATACATGGTAGATTTACTATCTTACTTTTAGTAACTCTCGTAATTTTACTGATTTTCCAGCGAAAATTAAACTTTAAGACCACAAAAACCGGGAATTTTACGGTTTTTTTACGGAAACTTTATTTACTTGCAGGTTAACATCAATTTTTGTAAATTTAAGATGAAGAGCAATCCATCTCTGACATTAGAATGGTTAGTATAGTCTAATACGTATTAAATAAATTATACACAGATACAATTAATACTTGTCAAATTGCAATAAGAGACAAGCAGCTATAGCAGTAAGGAGAGCAAATTTTAGCTTTGTGAGGAATTACACAAGTTTCGTCATGAAACTTGCTTGTAGGGTGCGTCAGAGAAGATTATTCTGTAACAATTAACAGATTTTTGACATCTGACGCACCCTACTAATGTGCCAGTTGTGTCAGTCCTGTTTGGTAAAAACCCAATTATTCGCTATTTCCTAAACCCTGAGTTGAGTGACGGCAATATTACCAGAAAAACAAACATCTACATCACTACCGGGTGTACGTTCCCGTTTGCCATACTCCCCCACATAATAAAAATCATCACCATCAATGTGAAACTTGAGTGGTAAAGGTTTGGTACAAGGTTGACATAAAACCATTTCAGGTTTTGGTTCTCCTGGTTGTAGATGGGGTAAATTCACATTCCAAAAGTATCCCGGTTCTAGGGGAAGGTGGAGTAACTCAGCTAAAACTTCAGCCGTTAACTTAGCTGCCAACTCCCAATCAAAATTGAGTTTAGCTTTACGATAGTGAGAGATAGCAATACCGGGGATACCGTGCATAGCTGCTTCTCGCACAGCTGCAACAGTACCAGAAATATAAGCATCAACACCCAAGTTTCCCCCAGCGTTGATACCTGACAAGACAAATTTGGCATCTTGGCAAATTTGGGTTAAGGCGATTCTGATACAATCGGCGGGAGTACCTGCGATCGCATACTCAACATCAGAACGCCGCTTCAAATTAATAGGACGAGTCGTGGTAACTTGATGACCACAACCAGATTGATGATGCTTGGGTGCAGCAATAATCACATCTTTACCGTTGACAGCTTCAGCCAAAGCTTTAATCCCTGGAGCATCAATCCCATCATCATTAGTTAATATTATGGTCACGTCGCCTCACTTTGACTTACAAATTCCAACCTGTTCTCTATTTTGTGTCCCAAGTTGTGATTAAGTTACAATGATTTATCAAGGTGAGTGTCAACTAAACTATTCTGTGAATATCACCATAGGCACGATAAAAACCGCCACTAGCTGATTCACGTATTTCTTGAACAAGGTAACGCGCACCTTCAACACGAATATCCTTGGGAAACTGCACTTTCCAGTTAGAGTTGTACCCCTGAGAAACAACGCGAATTCTGAGTTTAGTTCCTTCTCGAAAGCACTCAACAATCACCCCAGAGCTAGTATTTGTAGTAGTTTCTAGAACAGATGAAGGTGCGACTCCTTCCCCTGATGGTGCTTTAATAACTACAGCTTCGGGAACTGTACCGGTTTGAGCAGAGTGAATCGCCGCTTCACTAGCATCAATGCAAGCCAAATAACCATCTGTAGTCACAAGATAAATATGGTGATCGAAAAACTGCATAGATAAAGCCGAACCGCAGCCTGTAGCCAGCTTCCACAGACGTTCTCCTAGCTGATCAAAACAATAAATCGAAGAACTATTATCTCCGGCAAACACATACTTACCGTTGAGTGCGGTGGCGCAAGAGTAAACTGCCGCATCACATTGATAAATTGAACCAACTTTTCCATCTTTACTAAAGCTGTAAACTTTATGACTGCTTGTGCCGGCATAGACTGCGGATGCTTCTTGCCAACCAAACAGTACACTACCTTGAGTTTTCTGATGCCACAACATTCGACCTTCTTGGTGATCATACATAGTCACACCTTTACTGTGACCGTGATAAACACCAGATTCGTCACAACGCACCATCCAACCTGAATCACCTTGACTAAGACGAGTCCACTGTGATTCATCATCATGATCAATTGTTGTTACACCACCATTGGCATCAGAGACAGCTAATAGACCATCTTTGATATCTAACCAAAAAATATCAACATTCTCATCAATCTTGTAGCTCACTCGTGGTAGCTTACCAGTCAGGTCGTAAACATTGCCATCATCGCAACCCGCATAAATCCAAACATCATCAGCAACTAAACATTTAACACCATCAGGTAGTTTAAACCGATTGACTACTTCACCCTGATGATTCAAAGCAAAAACTTGGCCTGCTTGATTCCCTACCCAGCAACGTTTGGCATCAATGAAAATTCCAAAAGCGGCTGAGTTAGAAGCAAACTTCCAAAGAATAGGAGCTTGTTTAGCTTTGGAGACGGTACTGCTGATTTGGCGGCGTGTCACAGGACGCTTCTGACGCACACCCATGACAGCTACCTCATACCCTTTTTTGAGTTTTTCTTTAATCTTTTTGCTAGCTTCTGCTTTGGCTTTATCTGGAGTCGGAAAAGTTTTTGTTTGAGTTTGTCCTGAGTCGCCAATACGACCGTAACGTATGGTTAATTCATTGTCTTTAACAGTCACTTCATAAAACTTATGAGAGCCTCCATTAGCTTCGGAAAGTTCTAAATATGTCTTTGCTTCTGACATAAGTTCTCTCTGGAAAATTAATTAAGGTTTCCAATATACACAGTGAATCGGCGTGTTCATCGGAGTGATGAACCAAAGTAACTACTAAATGAGACTGTGCCATGATTTATTGTGTTAAGTATGTTGCGTTTTAGCACTGATCTATATCACTGACTAATGTCTGAGGCGCGATTAATCAATCCTTGCAAGAGGTGATTTTGACATTAGTTGTATAGTATTTTTGGTGCTAGTCGGTATTATAGGATGATCAAATGAAACAGCTCCTCAACCCAGTTTTTAGGATGAAGACAATCCTCGTCCGGCTGATTTTACCTGTGCTGACGGTGATTTTAGCTTCCTCCCTATTTGCTACCTCTGCCCTAGCTACGGGTGTTTATCAAATACCCAGCCTGACAGCAGGCGATTCCACCTGGGTGATCGATCAAGGTGAAGTCATCAGCCGCATCAATGAAGGTCAAATTAGCAGCAGCTTTGAGAATTTAGCAAAGCAAAGCGGTAAAGAAGTCAGATTTGTGACAATTCGCCGCCTCGATTATGGAGAGACACCAGAAAGTTTTGCTCAAGCACTGTTTGAGACATGGTTTCCTACTCCAGAAGCTCAAGCAAATCAAACTTTGTTAGTTTTAGATACAGTCACTAACGGTACTGCAATTATTTCTGGTGAGCAGGTGAAATCGCTGCTTACAGATGAGATTGCTCAGAGTGTGGCTGAAGAAACATTAGCTGCACCCTTACGGGATGGTAATAAATATAATCAGGCATTTTTAGATGCGAGCGATCGCCTAGTTGCAGTTCTCTCTGGCGAACCTGATCCCGGCCCTCCCCAAATTGCTGATAATGTGCAAGTAGAAGGCACATTCAAAAAAGCCGAAGAAACAGACAAAGGTAATGCCACTGCTTGGGTAGTTGGACTATTAATTGCTGCCACTATCATCCCCATGGCAACTTACTATATTTATCTAGCTGTTCAACCATCCTCAGAAGGTTAGGGAATGGGGAATCGGGAATCGGGAAAATTACCATTTATTGCCCCATGCCCAATACCCAAAGCCCAATTTTAATCTTGAATGTACTCTTGCCCTGTTACTAAAGCGACTTCAGCACGGACAAATTCCCGTCCTAAATAGGCAGCGTGGTCTAATTGAGTTACCGGACAGGGCTGAGTTTCTTCAAAGATTTTCACACATAACTCTTTAGCTGTTCTACCACTAAAAACTGTGGTGTGAGTGCGTTCTACTTTACCCCTAGCCGGAATCACTTTACCTGTTTCTGGATCAACTGCTAAACCCCGGTCATCAATGATATTTGTAAAATGTTTGGCGTAAATTAAACCCTCAGCTCGATCCACGTAGATAATGAAATATCCACTGGGGTCAAGGTCAATATGACGCTGAGAAAGTTTATCATCAATTGCTGTTAAATTTTCTAGAATCAAATCCATAATCGTTCTCAAAAGTAAATTTCTTTAGTCAGGGTTTTTACACTCTAGATCCAGTGTAAATCTTGAGTCACCATATCTTTAACTATTATTTAAGATTTTCGGTTACTAAAAGGTAACTCTGCATTAATCGCCGCAATTTCTTGTGTCTCTAATTGATTAACTTCACTAATGTAAGGTCTGAGAATTTGCGCTAAACGATTATTGTAAAAGCGATGCAGACTGTAATTAGGTGCGGCAGGGAAACCACGCCGTTTTTTATGTCGTCCACCCGCACCAGGGTCAAATAATTGTATACCGTTAGCGATCGCCCACTCAATCGGTGCATAATAACAAGCATCAAAATGTAAACAATCTACTTCTTGCCAACTACCCCAATAGCGTCCATACAATCTATCGCCTTTATACAAGCAAAAAGACATACCCACAGGGTGACGGGCATCCTGTTCACTATAGGCGGCAAAAAATACCACCCGATGCCGATAATCAGCGTTTAGCTGCTCAAAAAACCGCTTGGTTAAATACTTGCTACCCCACCAGCCAAACTTATCACAAGTATCAGCATAAAACTGATACATCAACGGAAACAAAGACTTAGGAATCTCATCCCCAGTCAGGGGTTGTAATTTTAAACCAACCTTTTCTACAGCTTTGCGTTCGCGTTTAATATTGCGGCGTTGGTTAGCATTAAAAACTGCCAAGTAATCATCGAAATTATTAAACCCTAAATTTTCCCAGATATAACTATGGTGTAACCAAGGTGTAAAACCTTGGCGTTCTAACACTGGTTGCCAATCAGGATCAACATAGAGAAAATGACAGCCAGAAATGCGATGTTTAACACAAAAAGCGTCAATTTCATGCACCATCATCGCTGTAATTTCCTCTTCATCTTCCCCATCGGCTATTAAAAAGCGATATCCTTCCGTCGGGGTGAATGGTGTCATCCCCAAAAGTTTAGGATAATACTGCACACCAATGCGATCGGCTAACTCTGCCCACTGGTGATCAAACACAAATTCACCATAACTGTGTCCTTTAACATACAAAGGAGCAGCCGCAATTAATGTTCTGTCTCGCCACACAGTCAAATGATTTGGTAGCCAGCCAGTTTTAGCCGTGGCACTTTGGGAAGCTTCTAGATTATGCAGCCAATTCCACTCTAAAAAAGGCGTTTTTAGTGGTAAAGCTAGAGCATCCCAAGCATCTTGGGGTACTTCATCGATTTTATTAATCCAAACAAGAGAGTAGCGCGGCTTGAGTTGTTCTACCATTGCAAGGTTTTGGTTACTGGGTACTGGGTACTGGGTACTGGGTACTGGGTACTGGGTACTGGGTACTGGGTAAGATTTTTGCTGATTCCTAGTTCCCCATGAATAGCGTAGTTCACACTACAGGTCTTTGCAGACGATAATGGAGAAAAACTTCTTGTTCTACGGTTTTGACTTCTAGCAATTGTAGGCGAGGTGCGAATTTAGCAATGAAGCCTTCACCATCTACGGGTGTGGGTGCTGTCACACCACCTAAAATGAGTGGACAAACCGTAACCCAAAGTTCATCAATTAAATCTGACTCCAGCATAGAAGCTACCAATGCACCCCCACCGAGTACCGCCAAGCGTGTTATACCTAAAGATGCTAGATGTGCTACAGTCGCAACCATGTCAATTTTTCCCTGTGACGTTTCAAAAACTAAAATCTGATCGAATTTAGGAGGAGATTCGCCGACAGTTGGGGGAAGTGTCCCTTGAGATTCTTCCCAAGACAACGCCCCGGCTGTTGTTGTCAGTAGCCAACGTTTGACAGGTTGTTGAAAAAACTTCATTTCCGGATTCAGGGTGGCTGACTGCGTAATGACTATATGAACCGGCTGGGCGGGTTTGCCCTGTTTGATTCGATGTTGCAGCAGCATAGGACGCGATACGGTCAATGTTGTACCGTAGGCACGCACAGTGCCAGCACCTAATAAAATGGCATCAGAGGCAGCAATTTGTTCTTCTAGGTGTGCTTTATCAGCACTTGAACCAAATCGAGCAGGCGATCGCCTATAATCTGCTATCTTGCCATCTGCACTCATTGCCAAAACTACTGTAGTCTGAGGACGATGTTGCACCATTGAGTTGGTTTGATAGTCTTAATGTTTTTCTTGCTGGTATGATGATTGGCAAAAATCACTTGAAAGCAAGTTACTGTTTACCAATTTCACCACTATATCTGTATGCAACACAACTCACTTTCATCTCTACTCAATATTAGTTTTGGTATAGCACATTGCTTTTTGGTAAGTAAACTTTTGATACCTTTACGGGCTGATGCCAAAGTGCAAGTAACTTAATACAATGTCTCATTTAGCTGGTTGAATTGCATATCTTGGCTGTTGTGGTTTGCAGTTGTGAAGTGAGACACTAGATGGCTAATCCCCGTCAATCATCCTTTAGACGTATTTTAGTAACAAGAATTTTGTTGCTGTTTGTGCCAGTTTTATTTGTGGGACAGATAGCAGCTTTAAATAAGGCACGCTCTAGCCTGTTGGATACTGCGCGGCAAAATCTGACAGAAAGTGCCACTATCAAAGGTGAGAAAATTTTAAATGCGATCGCTAATCTCAAAAATAGTTTATTACTTGCTAGTCGCACAGCAATTGTAGAATCGGGAACATCTGAAGAAATTCAAGAATTTCTCACTCAATTAACACAACAATTACCTAAATACGTCAGTTGTTTACAATTAACTAATTCGCGCAATGGAAACATTATTGCTAGTAGCTGTGAGCAAAATGTAATTGCTAATTTTAACTTATCTGTTCGTGAGCCAAGCTTAGATATTAAAACTGTAGCACCGCCCCAGCCAGGAACTACCGGTCAAAGAAATTCACCCAATCAACTGCAATTGGTACTATCTGCACCTGTGTATAATCGCTCTGGGCAACTGCGATATAATTTGAGTCTGCAATCAGCGTTATACCAACAAACTAAGAGTAAGCGCGGGTCACTCACGGGTAATACTATAGTGATTGACCAAGAGGGCATAATATTAGTACATCCCATAGCTAAGTATGTAGGGAAGAAGATTACCCAACACCCAGATACTGCCCAACTCAAAAGTATTGTCAAAAATGCGATCGCCGGCAAGAAAGAGTCGATTAATTTCTCCTTGGGAGATGGCAAAGAATTAATTGCAGGTTATACAGCGATTGCCGATCCCATCACACAAGAGCAACAACAAAAATGGGTAGTTCTGGCTGTCACAACTGTCGATGATGCCCTCTTAGGTTTAGAAGAAATCAAACTCATCCTCATTGTATTAACAGTTGGTTTAATTGGTGCCAGCTTGTTGGCATCATTATATTTAGCTCCCTACCTCGCAAACCCTGTAGAACAATTACGCGACTATGCCTTAAATATTCATAGTCACCACGCCGCCAACCCCGTACCCTATAACTTTAAGATTCGGGAGTTTAATCAACTGGCACAAGCACTAGACCAAATGGTTGATAGACTCAAAGCTTGGTCAGAAGAAATAGAAGTTGCTTGGAAAGAAGCAAAAACCGCCAACCAAACTAAAAGCCAATTTTTAGCCACAACTTCCCACGAATTACGTAACCCACTCAATATTATTATCAACTGCATCCGCTTAGTTAAAGATGACTTGTGTGATAGTCGCGAAGAAGAAATAGAATTTTTACAACGCGCTGATGAAACAGCTATTCACTTATTAGGAATTATTAACGATTTATTAGATATTTCCAAAATTGAAGCCGGGAAACTCTCTGTAGTGACAGAACCACTTGATTTAAGAAAAATCTTGTTGGAAGTTATTAATTTACAATCAGTCAATGTTCAACAAAAAGGTTTGCAATTAAAAATCAATATAGGTACTGAAGCCATTCCAGTGCAGGCAGATGCAGCAAAACTGCGACAAGTATTAATCAATATCATTAGTAACGCCACTAAGTTCACAGACGAAGGTGGCATTACAATTTCTACATCTGTGCATCATCAGGGCAAATCTCATGTTACCGTTACCATTACCGATACAGGTTTAGGTATTGAACCTGCTCAACAAGACAAACTGTTTCGTCCTTTTGTCAGGATAGACGGTAACAACACCCGGAAATTTGAAGGTACTGGTTTAGGTTTAGCAATTTCCCGTAACTTAATCGAACTTATGGGAGGTAAAATTACTCTCGAAAGTGCCGGACTCAACACAGGCACAACGGTAAAAATTACCTTACCATTAATTGATATTTCTTTATTACCTGTACCCGCCGCAGCTAAAGATAGTCAGCATTTGCCAAGCTTACCAAAGCAGGAAACTCAGGAGTCAGAATCAACCGGAGTTAATAATTCTCAACCCCAACAGTTAGAAGCAGAATATCCCCAGCCAGAGGTAGAAAACAATTACGAGGTGAGTATTGTATCGCCATCCGATGTTCTACCTAACCTCTCCACGGCAGAAGTTTGTCTGAAAGAAACATTGAACAGTAAATGTTGAGCGCAGTCCCTACCCATAAATAAATTTGGGTAGGGTACAATCAACTGCCAACTTAGCGCATTTCGTCGTATTCATGAGTTTCCATGCGTCTGGCATCCATACCAGCCGGGGGTAGAAATTCCGCACGACGCATAGGCACTATAGGCTGTGTAGAGCCTTGATAGGGATGAATTACTTGTACTGTCCGGCTAGGACGTTGGCGCGGTGAGAATAAAGCCAATACTCCAGCGACGACAATACCACCACCAATGGTAAGTGTGGCACCGCCAGCAGCCCAAACTATGGGGGAATGCCACCACCGTTCTTCCGATTGGAAAGCGGCAGCTGCCACTTTTTGGCTGTTTTGCTGGGCTAGTTGCATCTGTTGGTTGTTGTAGTTTTGGAATTGGAACTGGAGTTGCTGGTTTTGCGCTCTGAGTTGTTCGTTATCATTTTTGATGCGTTCCAAGTCCATTTTCAGCCGTTCTAGTTCTACGCGCTGTTCAGAACTAGGAGCATTAGGTGGCTGACTGGGATATTGTGTTTGCCCATAGGGGGGGTATTGCGTTGGCGGTTGCATTACCGGCGCGACTACGGTAGCTGGCATTTGCGGAGTAACAGCGAAGTTAGGCTGTAGGGAGTTATTTGTCCCCCGGAGCAATAAAAGAGCCGCTAGTCCAGCTACAGCGACACCGCCAATAAATGCCATACTCTCACTCATCGCCTTTCACCCTCAACTGCGATGTCAATTTTACAACTTTTGCCTGACCCACTCTCACACTCATAATTTTTTAAGCCTAGTTAGTTCCACATAATACCCAAAGCGTAAGCTGGTATGTGAGCTAGTTTTTTTACCACTTAGGATGCTGATGTTAATATTCAAGACTATAAATATTAAATTGTCCACCAATTGCGGGTAAAAAAACTGCGTTGTTATACTTTTTAATCTAGTTTATCTTAAACATCAAGATGTTTTGATTGCTGCTTTGAGACTTTGACAGAATTGAGCGATCGCACTTAGTCCTTGTTCGGGTGTCCCTTCGGCTAATCGTTTGACAAAAGCACTACCAACAATCGCTGCATCTGCTCCCCATTCTCTAACTTGATGTGCTTGCTCTGGTTGAGAAATCCCAAAACCGACACCAATGGGTTTATCTGTAGTAGAGCGGATTTTCTGCAATAAATCAGATACTCGTGTTTCCATTTGCGATCGCATCCCGGTAACACCAGTGACACTCACCAAATAGATAAATCCTTGGGAGGAGCGAGCTATAGTTTCTATTCTTTCTGCCGAACTGGTAGGAGCGATTAACAGTGTCAAATCAATCCCCCTTGCGCTAGCTGGTTGCAGTAGTCCACCAGCTTCTTCTAAAGGTAAGTCAGGAACAACCAATCCAGACACCCCAGCCGTGGCGATTTGCTCTAAAAATTTATCGATGCCCCGGTGTAAAATCGGGTTGTAATAGCTAAATAAAATAATCGGTGCTTGCAAACTCGGTGTAATTGTTTGCAGCATTTCCAACACCGCTTCTAATTTTGTCCCCCGTTGTAAAGCACGGGTAGCGGCGGCTTGAATTACAGGGCCATCCGCGAGAGGATCAGAGTAGGGAACACCCAACTCAATAAAATCAGCCCCATTAGCATCTAAAATCTTTAAAGCGGCGGCGGTGGTGGCTAAATCTGGATCACCAGCAGTAATAAACGGAATCAGAGCGCACTCATGATTCCGTTTGAGAATTTGGAAGCGATCGGAAATAACGGTCATTAATCAGTAGTCATTATTCAATGGTCAAAAGTCAATAGTCAAACGCCTTCGTCTTGGGACTAGGAACTGTTGACTATTGACTCATAAATCACTTTACACCTGAGATTGTTCTTCCTGTTCAATCTCCGCTTGAATTTTCGCTAATTCTTCGGGAGAAAGTTCATCTAGGCGTTTTTGGAAAAAGGTTTCCTCATACTGCTCCCGTTGTTGATGGTAGGTCATTTTTTGCGACACCGCACGCAAGATATAGGTGGCTAACCAACCAATCAACCCAACGAATAGTAAGACTTGACTCCATATACCAGCTTGTTGACTATCTAAACCTACTACCTGTAATCCTAGATATGCCAAGCCACCAGCAATAAAAATTCCCAAGCCAATACCGAGAGCATCAATACGTCGCATGAGCGTTATGACCTACCAATCTAAGTTAAACTTCAATTTTGCGGGGTTTGGGTCGCAGATTCACAAACGGCGACAAAACCAACAGTCCGGGAAAGAACAAAAATACAAAAAAATACATGACGGTGCGCTCAATCGAGCCAGCCGTATACCAGCGTAGGTTGAGGTAAAGCATTAAAGCCACCGGGACAACTAATAGATAGGCTCCGGCTAAAGCCAGATATAGCAAGGGTACAATCATAAACTCTCTCTTGGGATGGTTCAGATTTATGGTGCATCTGTTTTCCATCATAGGCTGAACGTCGAGGCTGAAGAAACCCTATCTATTGGGCTTTTAAATGTTTCCCGCAAAAATTCCTGATTATTGCTGATCAAAATTATAAGTTAATGCTACAATTGCAAAGCTAGTCAATCAGCGTTAGTCTTGTGCAACAAGATGGTAAATGCTAAACCTATTTGGCTGCGAGGCATTAAAAGCAACTCTAAACCAGAGAAAACAACTCGCCCAATTTAGATAATTTAGATAAAAAGTTTTCCATCGCCCTAGACAAACCACGCAGTTGACGCTAAGATGGGAAAGGCGGTAAATAAAGCCTCCAACCAAATAAATAACTCCCAAAACAATGGGGGGGTGTGGCGGAATGGCAGACGCTACGGACTTAAGTAATTGAGCCTTAAAGAAGAAATTCTTTAAGTGTCCGCTCTCAAACTCAGGGAAACCTAAATCTGTAAGCAGACAAGGCAATCCTGAGCCAAGCCCGAAAATTTTAGGTACAAAAATCTAGAATTTTGGGAAGGTGCAGAGACTCGACGGGAGCTACCCTAACGTGAAGCCGAGGGTAAAGGGAGAGTCCAATTCTCAAAGCCAATGGGCAGTAGCGAAAGCTGCGGGAGAATGAAAATCCGTTGACCTTAAACGGTCGTGAGGGTTCAAGTCCCTCCACCCCCATAAAAATTAACAAGATTAGCCTGCTTAGAGATTCTAGGCAGGCTTAACTGTACCTACTTTTGTGCAATTGTCACAGAAATTTGAATTTTGTTTGTAGTGAGGACTTTAGTCCTCTCTTCTTGGGGAAATGCTGCGCCAACGAGAAGCTACAGGAAAAAAATTAGGACTAAAGTCCTTACTACGAACCTAGAAGAACTAAACCGAGAATTTTCACGACTTAGCTAGGCGTTCATCGAGTTGAGCTAAAGCAGCCCCAGCAACTTCGGCGATGATGCTGATGAGACGATACAAAGCGATCGCACTAATTACCACTGCCGAGGGAAAGCGATGTTGTAAAATGGCGATCGCAGTCACTTCAAACACACCCAACCCCCCAGGCGCACCGGGAACTACAAACCCCAACAACCAAGCAAAACTAAAAGCACCCAATAATAAAGGAATTTGACTGAAATTTAAGGGCATCAGCGCAAACACAGTTAAAATAAAGCCCATACCCCGCAGTATCAAAAATATCAACTCTCCTAATAATGGTCGTAGGGGATAGCGTGCAATACTAACAGTAGCACTGGGCTGGGTGGTAGACTTCTTCGCCTTTAATTTGGACAAAACCCTAATTACAGGGTTTAAAAACCGGGGATGCACTCCACACAGTATGATTGCCAAACATAGCAACTGTATTCCTGGTAAAGTCAAAGTAATATTAGTAGCTGCAAATTGACTACCGAATAAAACAACTATGATTAAAGCCGCCGCCGCCATTAGTAACGGTTCTAGTAAAACGCTGAGAGTAGCTACACCCGTTGCAATATTGGCATTTTTCGCCGCCACAATGCGCCCGTAGTGATGCCACACATTACCCGGTAAATACTTGGCGACGTTGGTTTTGAGATATACTTGGATAAATTGGCTAGATGGTACTGGTTGATTTAACTCTTGCAAAATCCAAGTCCATATCCAACCTGCCCAGGTATGCGCTAATAAAGTCACACCAGTTGCGATCGCTAAAATTGACCATCCCACTTCATCAATGCGGATAGCTGTCACCTCAGCCCAGTTATCCTTTAAGGCTTTACCTACAAAAACTAACGTTATCCCTAAAATTAACCAGCGTAAAATTTGCTTGAGTTTGATAGTCATTTAACAGCCAAAATACCCAAAGCTAATACCAATTCTCTATGAAGTTGCACCAAATCAATGACGTAGAGACGTTGCATACAACGTCTCTACAGTGCGAAATACAGAGCATCTTCATCAAGAAACGGTATGAGTATATATCAAATCTTAAGATAAATCAGCTAAAAACAGATTCTGTCTAAAATATTGTTTTGTATATATCTTCCATGTAAGTATATTTTTTGACTAATTCTTTTTTAGATAATTTTAGCAACTACAAAAATAAATTAATATAATTTATTTAACAATTAATTTTTAATCAATTTGGCAAAATCATAGCAATATAAATAATTAAAAACAGTAAGTCAGTCAGAGAAAAATTAAAAAAAGCAAGGAAACCTCCGTACTGACTGCAAGAATTTTGAATTTTGAATTTTGAATTCGGAGCGCAGCGACGTGACACACCCTAGCAATACCAAATTAGGGATAATGTATTTTGAGATTTCACCAGATATTTAATCCTCTCTCTCCATAGTTAGATAAAATTGGCACATTTTGGGTAAAAATGATGTGACTTATGCTAGAGGACAAGCCAGATTTTACCTTCTAACATGAATAATTGTTGAGCTTAAACAATATGCAATTCTCTGCTTATTTATTCTCTATAAATAAGCGAGTCAGCTTGTATTTAGTGAAAAGGAGGAAGTAATGAAAAGTTTAATCTCCTTATGGAAAAAGCTAAGACCACGCCAAGTTTTAACTGTATTTTTGGCTAGTCTATTGTTAATATTTAGCACTGCTTGTACTCAAGCAAATCCTCAAGGTTCAAATCCTAGAAATCCTGCTGTACAGGCTGGTGGTGCTAATAATCCTTATAAGAATGGTGGAGACAACTATACCAAATATAGAATGTCTACTGACCCCAAAGTTCATCAAGGAAATGACAGCGCGAGCTTAGAAATAAATCCACAAGTTTTGATTGCTGCGAATAGAGAATCTGAAATACTCTACCCAGGAGCAGAAACACCCACAGGAAGAGTTCTCAAAGAAGGGGAATTACCAATCATTACTGAAGAAGATTACAAACAACCCAAACCAGGTGGTTTAATTCAGCGTGAACCAGATGTAGGGACTCGCATTCAAGAAAGAATTGGCACAGTGCAAGAAAACATTAAAGAAGCTTCTGGTTTTATCAAAGAAAAAGCAGACGAAGCCAGTGCTAGACCTGAGTTACAAAAGAATCCCGCAGTGGGTAGATAGAAATTTGGAAATTTGACACACCATCAAAATTTCATCTTGGTTTACTTTGAATCGATGCAAAAAAAATCAGGAGTTATATAATGAAAAAAGTGATTGATTGGGTAAAAAACCTTCGTCCTCTAAAAGTATTTGCAGTGTTCTTAGCAGGTGTTTTCCTGTTATTAGTACAAGCTTGCAACCGTCCAGGAATTGCAGCCCAGCCACCCCAACCCAGCGCACAACCACCTAATGTGGAAAAATATGACCCTACAAAAAGTTATCCTCTAAATGCGCCTCAAGGTGGGATGAACAATTTTAGTGATGTAGATCCCAGAGCGAGAGCAGAGGAAAAAGCAGCAGAAGCTAAAGCCAAAGCTTTGCGGGATATGGCTAAAAGAAACGTTGAGCAAAAAGGTATTGACAGCACAGAGCAATATGTCCGCAATTATCAGCAAGGTACACCTTTTGGTCAAAGAGTGAAAAACTTAGGTGAAGACATTGGTAGTTCTGCTGAAGAAGTGCGGGAAGGTGTTGTTAAAGGAACTCAACGCGGACTGGAAAATATTAGAGAAAACACCCAGAATGCTACTGAAGATGTGAGTAAGAGTGTTCAGCGTGGTGCAGAAGATACGAGCAGAAACATCCAGCGACGTGCTGAAGATGCAGCCGATACAGTTAACAGAACCATTAGAGACGCTGCTTGAGATTAGTTTTTAGGATGTGAGGATGTGTGTAGAGACGTTGTATACAACGTCTCTACATTACATTTATAGGGGTAAGGTTTAACACACATCTTGCACCTGTTCCTTGATGATAATTTTTGTAGGGTGGGCATTGCTTGCAACTTGCTGAAAGCCTTAGTTTTACCTCATCAGCAATGCCCACCTGACGCTTATTCAGAAAGGTGCAAGATATGACTTTAACCTACAGGTTGTGTTAAAGTGGATTGCCAAGTCTGGAGGGCGAGTTGGTGAATTTCTCGCCAAGGAAGATTGTATTTTCGGGCTAATTCGGCACAATCTTCGTATTCTGGCTGAACATTAGCAATACGTTTATTTGATGCTTGTCCTTGCCATGCTAGCTTAACTCGCACGCTGCCATATTTAGTTTCTACTTGTTGAATTTCTCTGGCTAAGATGCTGCGTTGCTGGGTAGTGCGACGGATGCCTAAAGTGGTGGTTTCGCGGAATAAAATAGTTTCACAATCGAGTAGGTTTTCGGGATGGCAAATCACGGTGAGTAAAATTCCTGGGCGGGATTTTTTCATCCCTATAGGTTGGGTAAAGACATCGACTGCACCAGCAGAAAATAAGGCTTCAAATACATAACCTATGGCTTGGGGGTTTAAATCATCAATTTGGGTTTCTAATACCGAGATGGTTTCTAGATTTGGGCTAGTTGTTGCAGTCTCCTTGAAATTTGACTGTGTACTAGGAGTTTCGCCCAGCCACAGGCGTAGTATATTGGGGATAGGTAAATTGATTGTTCCTGCTCCTAATCCTATCTGTTTGATGGTAATTGGGGGTGTAGCACCAAAGTCTTGTGCTAGAGTGGTAGCGATCGCCGCTCCTGTTGGTGTCACCAGTTCCCGATCAATACCATTACTATAAACAGGACAATGCCGCATTTCCCATAACTTCAAAACGGCTGGAACTGGTACAGCCATTTCACCGTGGGCAGCGTGTACAGTTCCCCCACCCGTAGGTAATGGTGAACAATAGAGTAAAGGTAAACCTGTGGCATCGCTATCAATACCCAACCAATCTAAACCTAAGCAAGTACCAACAATATCGACAATTGCATCCACAGCACCCACTTCATGAAAATGCACCTTCTCTGGAGCAATTCCATGTACAGCCCCTTCAGCTACCGCCAATTGCCGAAATACAGCCAAACTCCAAGCCTCAGCCCGTGATGGTAAACCAGCTTTGAGAATCATTTGCTCAATTTCTGGTAAGTGACGGCCATGATGGTGTTCGTGGTGATGATGGTGGTGATGGTGATGCTTTACTAAATCTACATCAACTTTAGTCGCTTGCTGACCATTTTTTTGCACCAGTTCCGCCCTTAACTGATATTCTGAGGCAATTCCCAAATTATTGAGGTTTTCGGTTAAATATTCTAAGGGAACACCTAAACTAACTAAAGCTCCCAAGCACATATCACCGGAAATCCCCGTAGGACATTGAAGATAAGCTATTTTGCTCATAAAAGTAGATTATTCAACTAGGTGTTGGCCTTACACAATTATTGTGATCTCATCTGTAACAATTCATTGCACTAAATTAAGGAATTGCCCGTCTGTGTAAATATGTGCAACGCTTAAGTTTAAATTTTCCCTTGAACACCGACTGTTACCTAAAACTTTTATGGCAAAAATTATCTCCGTCCATCCTGAAAATCCCCAAAGTCGCAGAATAGAGGAAATAAGGGCTGCGCTCTCTAGTGGCGCGGTGATGCTTTATCCTACAGATACAGTTTATGCAATTGGTTGTGATTTAAACGTCAAGTCTGCGGTGGAAAGAGTGCGGCAAATTAAGCAGCTAGCAAACGATAAACCACTGACATTTTTGTGTCCTTCACTGTCAAATGTAGCTACTTACGCCTTTGTCAGTGATACAGCCTACCGGATGATGAAGGGACTTATCCCAGGAACATATACATTTTTGCTACCTGCTACTAAGTTAGTACCGAAATTAGTACAAAGTCCTAAACGCAAAACTACCGGGATTCGCGTACCAAATCATAACGTTTGTTTAGCATTACTGGAAGCTTTAGGAAATCCGATTATTTCGACTTCAGCCCATCTCCCACCCGATGTGGTAGAGGATGGCAAAGTTAGTTTCGATGCAGAACTGGGATTGTCACGCGTGGAGTTATTTGATCGTTTGGATAAATTAGTAGATGTAATCGTAGATACAGGTCAAGAACCCACAGATCAAGTATCTACGATTTTGGACTTAACGGGTGATCAGCCAATGATTATCAGACGGGGTTTAGGTTGGGAAGCAGTATCAGCGTGGGTTGACAATTGAACTTGATAGCCTCCCCCGTCGGTTGCCTTGATCATGCCAAAAATTACTGTTTGGCGTTGATCATACCTACAATCACTGAGACTGGACACCAGAAGTTGGCAGAGATTGAGACATATTAAGCTTTTTAGCCATTTTGAAGGCAAAGCAAATAGGCTTATGTTAATCTCTATTCGGTGGTTCGTGAAAAAAGCGACACACTACCGTCTATGTAACTTTTTTTGATTGTCTACTGTCTGATATATCAGCAGTGCTTGTTATGGGCAACTCAGCCTGTTATCAGGTACTGTTCGGCCATTGCATTCAGGTGCAACACCACACCCAGGAAGAGTCATGAAACTAAACTTTGCAAATCTACCAACCTCCGCATCTGCTTTTGCCAAAGAAGTAGCTACCACACAATCACCCACTACAGATGCTTTACTCCAACAACTGTGTCAGGAAATGCAAACTCAGGTTAAAGCATCCTCTAGGTGTATAGAAGCCGTAGCGCAAAGGATTGCTAAAGAAGTTGAGCGTATTTGTGATAAAAGTTCGCGCATTCAAACCTCTGGCAGCGTTCAATCTTGGCAATTAACTTTATCGCGCCATCGCTTGCAAAAATGCCTCTATTATTATCAACTCGGTTCAAGACGCGGACGGGTGGAACTACATAGTAGTTTGGGGGCGATGGTTTACCGCCATGTCACCGTCGCCGGTTCGGAGTTGGGATTTGATGGGCGTTACAGTTTGATTGAGGATTTTTTACAAGCGTTTTACATTGAGGCTATTAAAGCTTTTCGCCGAGAAAATGAACTACCGGAAGTTTACACCCCACGCACACAGTTACAACTAGCTGAGTACATGGCGTTTACAGAGCAGTATGCCAAGCGTCGGATTAATTTACCTGGTGGCAGTAATCAACAATTAATTATCTTACGCGCTCAAGGTTTTGCCCGTCGTCAGCCTCAAGAAACAACTGTAGATATTGAAATGGCTGTAGAATCTGCCAAAGGAGAGGAGGCGGAATCTTACCTACGGAACTCGGCAGTACAACAAATTAGATCACAGATGATTGCTCAAGCGAATTTTGATCCATCTGAAGATTCCGAACGCGATCGCGTGATTGCCGAATTAGTCAATTACTTCGAGTCGCAAGGGCAATCTGACTGTGTAGATTATCTCACGTTGAAACTGCAAGACCTTTCTGCCCCCGAAATTGACGAAATTCTCGGTCTTACTAGCCGTCAGCGCGACTATCTCCAACAACGTTTTAAATATCATGTCCAAAAGTTTGCCAAGCAACATCATTGGCAATTAGTGCATCAATGGCTAGGTGCTGGTTTAGAACACAAGTTGGGTTTGTCTGCCCAGCAGTGGCAAACTTTTGTTAATACCCTATCACCAGAACAACAGCAATTATTAGAATTGAAAACGGCAAGTTACGCTGATCAAGCGATCGCTAAAACTCTCAAATGTACCCCCAAGCAACTGCAAAAGCGTTGGACTCAACTGCTAGATACAGCCTGGGCTATCCGCAACGGTAATAATGAAATGCAAACAGGCTAAATTTGCCACAAACTCACTACATTTCATCAGTGTTTTGTCTCTGAGTTACAGACATTATTACCAATAAATTACATCTACACCCATCTGCATAACGTCACAATTTCTGTATTTTTAGGTTTGAGTTATAGTAATTATGTACTATAGATTGGGGAATCTATAGGCGTTGTTTCGTGGGCGAAATCAAGCCTGTGTCAACATGTCGATGCGTTCGGTTGTTTGGGTTTCCCTGTGTAGAAACAATCCCCGAAATAGAATTTCGGTGAGTGTCAAAGCCCCATAGATTACAATAGGGAAGATAAAATTGATCAAAACAAACTTTTATTCTATAACAAGGCAGTCTCAATCAAAATGTTTGACGGATTTTGGGATAACGTTTTTCGCTACCCCCGCTACTTGATTACTATCATCTTAGGCATTATGCTCAACACCTTTGAGCCGCTATTCCCACTATTAAAACGTCCAGTTACCTTAGTGGCTCTTTTGGGTTTAGTCGTGGGTGGCTTGGCATTCATCACGTTTACTTTACGGGCAATGCTGGGCTTGAGTACAATCTAGATTAAGACTATACTGTGGCTTGGTCTGAAAAACAGGGTTTGTGTTGTCAGCTTCTTGTGCTGCCCTCTCTAACCTCAAGAAAGTTGTTGTTGTCTAACCTCTATGGGGAGGCAGGATTTATATGGCTACAAATCGCCGCGTTTCCCGTGTTGCTGAATTGATTAAACGGGAAGTTAGCCAAATGCTGATCAACGGGATTAAGGATGATCGTGTTGGTGTAGGCATGGTAAGTGTAACTGATGTCGATGTCTCAGGGGATCTCCAACACGCCAAAATCTACGTCAGTATATATGGTACAGAGGAAGCCAAGGCCGAAACAATGGCTGGTCTGAAGTCAGCCACAGGTTTTGTGCGTAGCGAATTAGGGGCGCGGGTGCGATTGCGTCGCACTCCCGAAGTGATTTTTATCGAAGATCGTTCGATTGAGCGGGGAACTAAGGTGCTATCCCTATTAAACCAACTCCAGTATGAGCGATCGCACCATGATCCCAATGAAAGTGATCAAGAAGTCGCAGAATAAATAACCGCTACCAAAGTGTCACCAGCAAACAATTAATCACCGTATCATTCCCCAACCATTTGACAGATGCGACTGGCTCGCGTCTGTTTCAATGTGACTGGATATCAGGAAGCAGAGACAGCAGAGGAGAAAAACTTTTACCAATGACTAATGACTAATGACTAATCACTATTGGGGGTGAGAACCCCTAAACCTTTACTGGCTAAAAATGTTACGATTCGTTCACAAACAAATTCACCCAATTTCATCTCCTAATAACGAATCTGACTGCAAAAATCTCTATTTTGTTCACAATTGACCATTCTACAGAAATTTACTGACATCCCAGATGTTATGAAAAGATGACTTAAGTCATAATTACAACACATAAGGCTGACTAGCTATACCTCAAGTTGGATATGCCCTGATTTACATACTGTTACTCTAGAAACATCTAGTTTTAACCTGCGACAGATGTTAATTTCTCCGAATCAGTTAGTCAGCAACATGGTTTGTTCCAGAAATTCCGGACTTACACAACGAGACTGCAAGGCTCACGGGAGAGCGTAAGCTGATGTTTCGGTTTCATCCGTAAGTTCATAAAATTATTAAATTATGGCACTTTCACATCTAGCTAGTGTAAGGTAGCCCTTAACTTGACTATACATTGACGTTGGCTAGAAATTTTGGGTCTGTTCAGCAATGAATATAGCTCCAAATTTCTAGAGATAGTTCTAGTGTGATGATTTGTGTTTTAGGGATGTGCTTTATGGACTTTGTTTTGTCGCCTCCCCAATTGTGCTTCAGTTTGCAAACAGCTTCAGTGTCAGGATTGCTGCATCCACAATGAATTGTTTGCTTGTTTGCCAGCAATCACTGGGGATTGGTAAGCTACACTATGCTCATAATGTCAGAATAATTTGACATATTTAACATTTATTTACATAATTTGAGAGGGTATAGCGTCAAAATGAAATTAGTTCCGTATAGCAAAATACAAAACCCTAAGCGCAAGTCTAATGCCTGTGATATTTCCCATAATGAACGGGAAAACTGTTTACGTGTAAATTTTGTGAGTAAAAACCATGAGTGTGAATACGGTACCCTCTATAAATTACTATTCTCTAGATGTAATTCAGGAAGAAGCACGCCGACTGGTACAAAAAGGAATGATTAGCCGACAGCAGCCAATATATACACTTTGTCAGTACATTCCAGCGCGAGAGTGGGTTTGTGTGGAATGTGAGTTGGAGAAGTGCGATTTCTTATTACGCGATCGCATTGGCGACCTGATTGGTCGTGAAGAGTGGGACAATGACTAATCAAAGATAATTCCAGGGTTGATTTCAGATTTTGGAGCCACTGCCTGACAAAAAGCAGTTGCTAGCCAGATACCGCAGGGTAGCCTCCGGCTGTTGGGGGTTTTCCGTTGTGGTAATTGGCATGATGGGGAGTTAACGTTGGATGAGTAAATATGGCAACTCACGGTTTATTAACAAGCTGAGGGGATAATCTCTGTTTTTAATCCCGCCTTCCCAATCCAGAATCTCAAATTGATCATTAAAGCTCAAGTTTTTTCGTCTGATTTGTCCAACTTTTCAGATAAAAAACCAATAGAAAAAAGTTTTTGTGTAAATCCGGTATTTGAGCTTGAGTATTTTGCTTAAATTTAAGACTGGAGCAGTTTTTTAAGATGAAACTGCTCCTTAATTTTTGATTAATACCTGAGTAGGAAGTTAGGACTCACGCAAGTGTCACACTCAATATCTATATGTAGAGTGCGTCAGCCTGCATCAATCCTGAGAATAAACTTGTGTTTGGCATCTGACGCACCCTACTAATGTACCAGTTGCGTATATGTCGTGGAAGTCTTAACCAGTATGCTGCTCTAAATACTGGTTAACGTCTTCCATCAGGCGGGTAAGTTCAGCTTCTGTAGTTAAACGGATGTTGATATCACGCACGGTGAGCAATACTTTGGCTGCAAAAGGTGTAGGCCAAATATTAGGATTACAGAAAATTTCTAAAAATACCTCTCCAGTGTGACGATATTCTAATGGGGGTTGAGGAGAGACTTTACCAGAGGTAGGTTTTGTCGCCACCGCTTTCAGGCGTTCCATCAACTGGGCGATCGCAGCTTTTAATTCTTGTGCTGCTGGCGGTGAAAAATTGAAAGACACAGAACCTTCAACCAGGTTCAGCGTCAGAGGCGTAGAAGGCATAAGCTGTTGATTATCAGTAATGTCATATCTGGCACCATTCTCAATAACCTCCAGGCGATGCACAGCCAACAACTTAAAACTAAGGTTCTTAGCAGCAGACAAGCAATGCCCACCCTAGAAAAATTATTATCAAGGAACAGGTGCAAGATGTCAATAATTGTACCGAATCTAGGTTAAATCGAGTTTGTGCATATCGCTAAACCTTCTCAATCAAATATCTCGGAGATTAATCCTAAAAATATGCTGTTATCTCCAAATTCTCTCCCAATATTTCTTAATGCCATAGTATTTTTTAGTAAAAATTAATATCAATAAATAGGCTGGATTTTTGAGGATTATAGCGATATATCATCCTGACAGCGTAAGACTTTGATACAATTGATTAGTGTTTAACCTTTGATATTAGGAGTACACTGAGAAGTCATAGAAGAGAGTATTAAAAATTATCTATGACTTACGATAACCGCGCTGAAGTCAGAAAGGTTTTAATCATTACCCTAGTCCTCAACTTGTTTGTTATGGGACTCAAAGCATTTGTCGGCTACTTTACAGGTTCTCTGAGCTTGTTAGCTGATGCTTTGCATAGTGTGACAGATAGTGCCAACAATATTTTAGGATTGGTTGCGAGTAAGTTTTCTTCGCCATACCCAGATCGTGAGCATCCCTATGGACATCATAAGTTTGAAGCTGTGGGAGCATTGGGAATTGCGGCGTTTTTAGGAATTGCTTGTTTTGAAATTCTCCAAGGAGCGATTGAGCGTATTCTCAAACAAGGTGGTGAACCTGTCAGAATTTCACCGCCTGAGTTGTGGTTACTGCTAATTGTCTTAGGTGTGAATATTTTTGTCGCGTTTTATGAGCGCAATGTGGGTAAGCGGGTAGGTAGTCAAATTTTAATCGCTGATGCTACCCATACTATGAGTGATGTGTGGGTGACAATCTCAGTGATTGGCGGTTTGATTGGGGTTTGGTTAGGTTATCAATGGCTGGATATACTGCTAGCCTTTCCGGTGGCGTTGCTGGTATTTTGGAGTGGTTGGTCAGTGTTAAAAGAAAATTTACCTTGGCTTGTGGATGCAATGGCGATCGCACCGGAAGCAATACACGCGATTGCAACTGCTGTTCCTGGGGTAATTAACTGTCATGATATTGCCTCACGGGGTATTCTCGGCCGTCAAGTCTTTATCGAAATGCACTTGATTGTGGATGCGCCGGATGTAGAAACAGCGCATCGCATCACCGAACAAGTAGAACGGCAACTAGAAACACGCTTCAGCCCAGTGAGGATTGTTATTCACGTTGAGCCACCAGCATATCAGTCAGAAAAAATTAGCTTTGAGCAGGGAGCGAAATAGTTACGGTAACAGGCAAAGCCCCTTTCTTGCCCATCGCTACAATTTTTTGAGCAAATAATTAATTCAATTATCGTAACTAATCTTAACAAAAGTTCATTCTTTTTAATTTGCCATAAACAGAGATTTACGTACAAAAAAGCAGGTTTTTCAAATAACTAATAGTAAAAAGTAGAGATGTGGTTAATTATATCTGCACTAATTGTTATCCTGAGATGAGATACCGTTATTAATGAAAACGAATTAGGATAGTAATAATACTCTAATTTCAATACTAAATTACAAGTATATTCAAGTCAGTATGAGGACTGAAAGGTGAGCGATAACAATATTACAATGCCATTTACCGTAGATGTCAGCAACTGTAATAAAGAGCCAATTCATATTCCTGGACATATTCAGCCTCATGGTGTGCTTTTCGCCTTAGAAAAATCAGAATTAACCATTTTACAAGTTAGTAATAATAGCTGGGAAATATTTGGCATACATCCAGAGGACTTACTCAACAAGAGTTTAGATTTATTGCTAGATGCAGAACAAATTAATTTATTCAAAGAGTGTTTAGATCAAGAAGATTTACCAATTATTAATCCTATCGAGTTTAGTATAAAAATAGGAGAAACCATTGTTAATTTCGATGCGATAATTCATCGCTCTAATGGATTATTGATTTTAGAGTTAGAACCGAACTTATCTGATAAAAACAATGCCTTTTTCAAGTTTTATCACTTAGTCAAGCTAGCAATGCTGAGAATCCAAGGAGCCACTAATGTTAATGAACTCAGTCAAATATTAGCTAAAGAAATCAAAAAAATGACTGGCTTCGACCGCGTGATGGTTTATCGCTTTGATGAAGATTGGCATGGTACTGTGATTGCGGAAGAAAAACCGGAATACCTGACAACTTATTTAGGGTTACATTACCCTGCGTCTGATATTCCTCCACAAGCCAGAAAGCTATACACAGAAAATTTACTCAGACTAATTCCAAATGCTCACTATCAACCAGCCGCCCTTTTACCAATAAATAACCCTTTAACGAATCAGCCTTTAGATTTAAGTGGCTCAGTATTGCGGAGTGTGTCGCCATTGCATATTGAATATATGCAAAATATGGGCGTAAGGGCTTCTATGTCCATTTCAATCATGAAAAATAAAAAATTATGGGGGTTAATTGCTTGTCATCATCAATCACCAAAATATATTCCTTATGAAATTCGTAGTGCTTGCGAATTTTTAGGACAAATGACTTCTGTAGAAATGGGTGCTAAAGAAGAAAGCGAAGATGCTGAAGCCAAAATTCAAGCGAAATCTGTGCATAGTAAGTTAGTAGAATATATGTCAGTAGAAAACAACTTTATTGACGGGTTGATCAAATATCAACCAAATATTCTGAACTTAGTGAATGCAGAGGGGGCGGCAATTTGTTTTAATGGGCAATATTTTACTGTGGGTAATGCTCCTACAAAAGAAGATATTGATGATTTAGTAGAGTGGATTAATCAAAACCTGCATGAAGAAATCTTTTACATTGATTCATTAGCAACAGTTTATCCAGAAGCGGAAAAATTACGGGATGTAGCCAGTGGTTTAATTGCCCTTTCGATTTCCAAAACACAGAAAAACTATGTTTTATGGTTTCGTCCCGAAGTAGTGAGAACTGTTAATTGGGGTGGTAATCCTCATAAACCTGTAGAAATCACATCAAATGGTAGTGTGCGTCTTTCACCACGTAAGTCTTTTGAATTGTGGAAAGAAACCGTACTGATGAAGTCACTACCTTGGAAGTCTTATGAAGTGAATGCAGCACTAGAGTTGAGAAGTGCGATTATTGGTGTGGTGCTACGTAAGGCTGATGAATTAGCAGAATTAAATATAGAATTAGAACGCAGCAATAAAGAATTGGATGCTTTTGCTTATATTGCATCACACGATTTGAAAGAACCACTCAGGGGGATTCATAATTACTCTAACTTCCTCATTGAAGACTATGGTGATCTTCTCAATGAAGAAGGTAAGGAAAAATTAGGGACTCTGATTCGTTTGACTCAGAGAATGGAGGATTTAATTGATTCACTACTACATTTTTCACGGTTGGGAAGGGTTGATCTTTCCATGCAGCCGACTAACTTAAATGATGTAGTGCATCGAATTTTAGATATGTTAAGGCCGCGCATTGAGGAGACAGGTGTAAGAATTCATATTCCTAGACCGTTACCGACAGTGTACTGCGATCGCATCCAGATTGGCGAAGTCTTCAGTAATTTAATTGTTAACTCCATCAAATACAACGATAAAGCTGAGAAATGGATTGAAATTGGGTATTTAGACAATCTACCACGACCAATCACATTCTACGTGCAGGACAATGGTATTGGTATTCGGGAAAAACACTTTGAGTCAATTTTCCGTATTTTTAAACGCTTGCACGGGCCAAAAAAATACGGTGGTGGTACAGGAGCCGGGCTGACCATAGCCAAAAAAATTGTCGAACGGCATGGTGGTAAAATTTGGGTGGAGTCTGATTATGGTCAAGGCACCACTTTCTATTTTACATTGGATAGTTAATCATCTTTGGGCATTGGTATTGTAAAACATCAACTAACTTGTCTCCCTTCCTCCCCTAACCATTAAACCCTACACAAGCTACTGGGCTGCATTCGGGAAACCCCCCTACGCCAGTGGCTCTTCTCAACTCCTACACGGCTACACCCCTAAAATCCCTTGTCCATGATTGGCAATATTGCCCAACCTTTACTGATAATTGAAGACAGCGACGAAGACTTTGAAGTTTTGCGGCGCATCATGCAGAGAGAAACTGTGTTAAACCCGATTTTTCGTTGTAGTGATGGTGATGAGGCTCTAGATTTTCTTTACCATACAGGAGATTACAGCGATGCCAAAACAGCCCCGCGTCCTTCAATTATTCTGCTGGATCTGAATTTGCCAGGAACCGATGGGCGAGAACTGATAGCCCAAGTCAAGCAGGATCAAGACTTGAGGTATATTCCCATAATTGTGCTGACAACATCTTCTAATCCCAAAGATATTGAAATATGTTACCGCTACAGTGTTGCTAGTTATATACTCAAACCAATTGATATTAATCGATTGGTGAAAACAATTCACACTTTTTTAACTTACTGGTTAGATATTGTGATTCTTCCTGATGCTCTTAGCAAGTAGTCATGGCGCAACCGCTAACTCTTTTAATCATTGATGATTCTCCTGAAGATCGCGAAGTTTATCGTCGCTATCTCCAGCAAGACCAAGAGCATTGCTATACAATTATTGAACAAGAATCAGGAGAAGAAGCGTTGGCATTATGTCAGCAGTTTCCACCTGATGGGATTTTACTAGACTTTTTACTCCCAGACTTAGATGGGCTGGAATTTTTGGCAGAACTACAAAAGTCTGTCAAGGAAGCTATGCCAGCCGTGGTTATGTTGACAGGTTACGGGAATGAAGAGCTTGCTGTCCAAGCGATGAAAAGTGGTGTCCATGACTATTTAGTTAAAGGACAGACAACCGCAGAGCGTTTGCGCTCAACTCTGATCTCAGCTATTACAAAAGCGCAGTTAAGCGCAGAACTCCGCCGCAGTCAGGAACAACTGCGGGAAAGTCAGAAGTTTATCGAACGCATTGCGGAAACAACTCCGGGAATTTTGTATGTTTACGACCTAGTTGAACAACGGAATGTTTATCTTAATGGTCAGGTAGTGAAACTGCTGGGTTACAGTTGCGAATCAATTCAAGCTTTGGGGGCGGAATTTTTACCTCAACTCATGTATCCTGACGATTTGGCGCAACTTCCTCATGTATTCCACCGCTTTAACTCGGCTGGGGATGACGACGTTATAGAACATGAGTATCGAATGCGACACGCCAACGGCGAATGGCGTTGGTTTTGCAGTCACAATTCTGTATTCACTAGGAATGCTGACGGTTCACCCCGGCAAATAGTTGGTACAGCTTTTGATATTACTGGACGCAAGCAGATAGACAAAGAATTGCGTGCGAGTAATGAGCGTTTCCGACTGGCAGCCGCAGCAGTCAATTCTCTGATCTATGACTGGAATATTGAGACAGATTATGTCACGAGAACTCAAGGGTTGACTCGGATTTTAGGTTATTCTTTAGAGGAAGCAGAACCCACCTCTCAATGGTGGCTAGAAAGAATTCATCCTGAAGATCGAGATGTTGCTTGGCAGCAATTCCAAAGTATAGTTGCAAAGCAAAATCTTTATGCAATTGAGTATCGAATACTTCACAAGCATAATTATTATGTTTATGTCTTAGATCAGGGTTTAATTACCAGAAATCAACTAGGTAAACCCGTGCGGGTAGTAGGAAGTACAACTGATATTAGCGATCGCAAGTACGCGGAAGCCGCTCTACGCCAAAGTGAAGAACGCTACCGCTATTTGTCTAATGCTATACCGCAACTTGTTTGGATCACCAATACTCAGATTGAATGCGTGTACGTTAATCAACGATGGCATGAATTCACAGGGATGACAATTGAGCAAGCAAGCGGTTTTGGTTGGAAAAAAGCCATCCATCCCGATGATATCGAGTCAGCTATTCAAGCATGGATGACAGCCACACAGACAGGAGAATCTTATGAACAAGAATTGCGCTATCAAAAATATGATGGTAGTTATCGTTGGCATTTAGCAAGAGCCGTCCCCATCAAAAATGAGCAAGGAAAAATTGTTGAGTGGTTTGGTACCAGTACAGATATAGATGATTACAAAAAATTAGAAGCGGAACGTGACTACCTGTTAACACAAGAAAAAGCTGCTCGTGCGGAAGCTGAAGCCGCTAACCAAGCTAAAGACGAGTTTGTGGCTATAGTATCTCATGATTTGCGATCGCCACTCAGTGCTATTCTCGGCTGGGCGCAAATACTACGTCATCGCCAGTTTGATGAAACTATTTTTAGCCGTGCGGTAGAGATTATTATACGTAATGCTCATGCACAGGGAAAACTCTTAGAGGACTTGCTAGATATATCTCGCATCTTGCGGGGTAACTTACAATTGGAATTTAGCGCAGTCAATTTGGCGGCAATTATTGGTGTGGCTATGGAGACTGCTTACCCATCAGCCCAAGCTAAAAATATTATTTTAGAGTCTGTAGTAGAGCCATCAGTACCAATGATCATTGGTGATGCCAACCGCTTACTACAAGTCTTAGGTAATCTTTTATCAAATGCGATTAAGTTTACCCCAGATCAGGGAACAGTCACCGTCCGGCTATTACGCAATGAATCCGAAGCCTACATCACAGTCACAGACACAGGTATGGGTATTAGCCCAGAGTTTTTACCCTATGTGTTTGAACGTTATCGTCAGGCAGATCGTCAACATAGACAAGGGGGTTTAGGACTAGGTTTAGCGATCGCTCGTCACATCATAGAATTACACGGCGGCACCATTCAAGTCACCAGTCCCGGCGAAGGAAAGGGAGCGACTTTCACGATTAAATTACCATTACAACCACCATAACCCCCAAATAAGTAGAGACGTTACACATAACGTCTCTACACAACTATAAAGTTAATAACACCCTATTGACTGAGCAACTATTCCCATTCAATAGTTCCAGGTGGCTTAGAGGTAATGTCAAACACCACGCGGTTGACACCCTTCACCTCATTGACAATGCGGTTAGAAATCACTTCCAGCACATCATAAGGGACACGCGCCCAATCGGCGGTCATACCATCTTCGCTCTTAACAATCCGTAACACAATCGGATGGGCATAGGTGCGTTGATCACCCATTACGCCTACACTATGAATTGGCAACAAGACAGCGAATGCTTGCCAGTATTCATTATATAAGCCACGTTGGTTAATTTCTTGCCGCACAATCAAATCAGCGTCGCGCAGAATGTTCAACCTTTCGGCGGTGACTTCGCCTAAAATGCGAATTGCTAAACCAGGGCCGGGGAATGGTTGCCGTTGGACAATTTCTTCTGGTAAACCAATAGAACGTCCTACTTTGCGGACTTCATCTTTAAATAGTTTCCGCAGAGGTTCTACCAACTTAAATCTTAAGTCTTTAGGTAAACCACCGACGTTGTGATGGCTCTTAATTTTCACTGCTACCCGTTCCCCGGTTTGCGGATCAACGTTGGTGTCAGCAGATTCGATGACATCAGGATAGAGAGTTCCTTGAGCTAGATAATCAAAGGGGCCAAGCTCTTTTGATTTCTCCTCAAATACACGGATAAACTCGTGTCCGATGCGACGACGTTTTTCTTCTGGGTCGGTGACTCCTGCCATAATTGCCAGGAAGCGATCGCGGGCGTTAACATACTCTACCGGAATGTGGAACTGTTCTTGGAACAACTTCACCAACCTTTCTGGCTCATACTTCCGCATAAAGCCTTGGTCAATAAACATACAGGTTAGCTGGTCGCCAATCGCTTTATGTAGCAAGAAAGCCAATGTGGAAGAATCAACCCCACCAGATAACGCCAAAAGTACGCGCTTATCGCCAACTTTGGCGCGAATTTCCCGCATAGATTCCTCTACGAATGCGGCTGTAGTCCAGGTAGGTTCGCATTCGCAAATATGATAAACAAAGTTGCGAATTAAGGCTAAACCGCCGATAGAATGTACAACTTCAGGATGGAATTGTACACCATACAGTTTTTTGTCGTGGTCAGCAATGGCAGCACAGGGAGTATTATCTGTATGGGCTAGCAATTCAAACCCTGGTGGCATTTTAGTCACAGAATCACCGTGACTCATCCACATAGTAGTACCATCTTCGACGTTAGTCAGGAGGTCTGTGGGGTCATCAATATATAGTGCAGCTTTGCCATACTCGCCTCTGTCAGCTTGAGCCACTTCCCCGCCGAGTTGGTTCACCATTAGCTGCATCCCGTAGCATACACCCAGCATGGGAATTCCTAAATGCCAAATTTCTGGGTCGCATTGGGGTGCGCCATGACTATAAACTGAGTTAGGCCCACCAGAGAGAATAATCCCCTTGGGATTCAGTTGTCTTAGTTGCTCGGCTGTAGTGCGATAAGAAAGAACTTCCGAGTATACTTGAGTTTCACGGATGCGACGGGCAATCAATTCGGAATATTGAGAGCCGAAGTCTAAAATAACAATCATTTGACGCTCAAGCCGCCCAAATTCTTCTCCTGTTTGTGGGGCTTGTTCGGTTGGTAGAGTCACCACGGTATTCATAACGGGGAAAGTGTGAGTTTAGTAGATGTCGCTCTGTGTTCTAGGTGTTTTACCATTGTGTACTGCTTGGTTAGGCAGAAAATGGTAGATCAGACTGTGACAAACGCTAGGTAGAATGCGCTTGCTTGGTCAATACTTTAGGTATTAAAAGGTATAAATTACCCTAGGGTAGCTACTGAAAAAGTTATTTATTGGAATTATTTATGATTATTCATATTAAATTAACATAAATTTCCAATTATGTTACAAGCAGTTTTGCTTTTGACGATAATTTGGCGATCGCGATCAAATAAAATCGAGCCACAGACTGTGATTGCTTGGCTTTGGCTGCTGTGACTGTGGATGTATTCTTGGCAGCGAGCATCAATAGTGTGGGCGATCGCATTGTAAACTGAGTTCACCCAATCACTACCCGTAGACTTATCTAAGACTCTTAAATGTTTTAGTGCAGCTTCTGCCGTCGGACTGTGAAACACTACCTCTAAATCTTCCTTGCTTAAACCAGCCAAAGCACAGTGAGATGTTAAAATTTCCCGTCTACCATCAGCTAGATGATGGTGGGTGTGAAAAATCCCACCCGCCAACTTCATCAGCTTACCGTGATAGCCAAACAATAAGATTTCTTTAACCCCTAACCTGTCAGCTTCGACTAACATCGGCCCTAACCAATTAGCAGTTTTTACCAATCTTTCGGGGTTAATACCGATTTTTGGGGCTAAATCTAAACCATTCTCGCCAATGCAAAACACCAGACTCTCAAAAACCCTAGCCTTTTGTTGTAACTGAGTCCGAAAAGATTCTAACTGTTCAGGTGTACTTAAAGGTTGAGAAATTCCAGAGGTTCCGAGTAAAGAAAGTCCTTCCACCACACCAAAAGCCGCATTAGAGGTACGAACAGCGAGCGATCGCCCCTCTGGTAAGATAATAGTCACCGTAATTTTTTCATCTGCTGCTAATAATCGAGACAAATTTGTTTGCAGCAGCCTGTGAGCATAACCATAAATAGCTGCTTGATTATCAGCATTGACTTGCTTACCAATTCCCTCTCCACCTTGAATAGTCACTTGCTCACCCGTAACTGTTCCCCATGACACCACCGCCCAAACAGGGGTATTTTTAGTCAAATCCAGATTATCACCCGGATCACTGCGAGTAATAGCCAAAGCCATATTGTCAGATAGCCCTGCTACCTGTTCTATGGGAATATCTGCTATTTGTGCAGGTGTGATTAAATCTACCGTTGCCACTTGTAAAGGTTGACGGTGACGTAACCAATGCAAAGCCGCCACAGCACTAGCACAAGCAAAAACAGGTAAAGTATATCCTGAAGTCATTGGTCATTAGTCATTAGTCATTAGTCATTAGTCATTAGT
>NZ_CAWMSA010000036.1:42466-45855 GCF_963870205.1 Anabaena sp. CA = ATCC 33047
GTCTTTGGATATAACGGGGACTTTCAGGATTATAAGGGCTAGCTATCCGGTCAACAGTCATAATTGTTGCCTCATCTGGGATGACTGCCACTTCAGGATCGAAAGCAGTTGGACGCATCAAAGAACTAGAAAAACCTTTGAAAATCGCTACCTTATCTTGCTCTTCGCCGATTTCCACTGTCACCAGTAGGACTTCTTGAGGGCGTTTAATGGTGTATTGTTCTAGTCGCTTGCCTATGGAACTCATCTTAGAAACTTGAAATTTATAATTGCAGCGCAGCGACAGTTTACTGTTGTGTAGCCGAGCGTCCCTGCTTACCCAGCTTCACAAGGATAAAGTAGCTTAAATAAACCACATAAATTACTAAGCCGACTATACCCAAAAAGCCTAACATTGCGTGTTTACTATTGTGATGGAAATACTCTTTAAATAACAATGGAGCCTCAAACCAGACAAGACACTCAGGAGTTTTGCTCACATCGCTCGAAAAGGCACAACCCACAAAAGGCACAAAAGCTATTGCACCTAAGATACAATAAACAGTGACAGCCCAACGCCAAGATGTCAAAGTTAGTTTTAAAGGGCTACTGGGTAAATACTCAATTTCATCATTGAGATCCACCCAGAACCACAGGGAAATAGGAATGAGAATCAATCCTATCAACCCGGAAATAAAGCTGACTGGGTATTGAGCAATCATCAAATAAACTGTAATAGCTAGTAAGCTAGAAACTCGCCAATAAATAGTTAACAGCCGTTGTATGGCTTCAGATTTCTGCACATAAGCCCAAATCAAGAGAATTAGGGGAATTAACATGAGGAATAATACTGCCAGTCGGTAGTCTATCCAAACCCACTGGCGAAACCAAACTTCATTTTGCATAATTCTTGTCAAACTTTAAATATATATATTTACACTGATAATTTTCACGCCATACCTAGACTTTGTGGGATTTTATATCATGTCCGTTTGAATAGTTATCATATCTGTTGGGGTAGGGAACAGGGAACAGGGAACAGGGAACAGGGAACAAGAAAAGATCAGCATCGAAAACTTATCATCAGTAATTAGCCGGACATGATATTAAGTGGTGTGGGAGTAGCGTCATTGTTATGGGCGTTACATCCGTCGCCATCATTATTATCCAGTTGACCTGTTTTGGGGAGAAAAAAACAAGCAACTTGCAGAGTTTGAACATGAATATTTTCCATCCACTGTAGCAAATTTTGGTAGATTTGCTTCATCTACAGCTTTCGCTATCAACAACTCGTGACGCTTAAACAAGCCCTCATTTTGTTGGTGGGTGGTGCTGAGTTTTGTGAGCCTAGCGGGGTTTTAGCCCGTGCTGAGTACAAATCCCAGTCAAAATTACCCTGTCAAAAGTTCCCAATTCCACAGGTGGGAGTGAGATTTAGTAGAGGTTTAGCGTACACAGAGCTAGGTGAAAAATATTTGTCAACAACCTCTGGTTGCTTGTGTTTTAGCTCAAAAAAAGTCTAGATTGACTTTTTATTCATCGTAAACACGACATTCAGCTGCTTCTGGGTTGTCATCGCAGTATTGTTCTAAGGAATTTTTGGGCTTGTTTTGGCGTTGGTGTGAGGCTTCAGCTTGCAATTCTTCAACTGCATCCCAAGCCGCAGCACACTCGGCTGAGTTGCTACCTGAGACATCACAGACAGCACGGGCTTGTTCTACTTCTGCTTGGATTTGGTCTTGTAAGTTTTGTGGTTGAGTATCGGTCATAGCTTTAGTCTCGTTGTGTGATGTTAGTACCAGTACAGAAAAGTTTCAAAAATTGCTAATCTTTTATGGAATCAATCACCATTTTACCGAATAAGCTGAATTAACTAATGTTGCAGCTTGAGGTATTGATAACAATTACAACATTCTGTGAAATCTATCCTAGATTCCCATTTATCTTTTAAGATTTTAGAGAGTAATCTCTGAAAAAACGCACGATACACTATATTGAGTGCATCTACTAGGGAATATTATAAAACCTAATACTGACTTTCCGGGGTGAGCAATCCCTGAACTAATGATCAAAACTTTGGTTGACATTTCCCAGGTTCGGAGGATGTGATTTTTCCCAGGAGAGTCATCAACTACCAGCCACAAAAGAAAAAGAAGCCCAAAACTCATGGCAGATCGTATGCAGTGGGCAAATGCCCTATCAACTCGTCCTTCCTTAGAAGCAGCTGTAGCAGAGGTGGTACAACGGGCTGTGTCGTCGTTAACAGCACCTGCGGATTTGGGACTGGTGTTCATTTCTTCGGCTTTTGCCAGTGAGTATTCTAGGGTGTTGCCTTTGTTAGCTGAACAACTGTCTGTACCTGTGCTGATTGGGTGCAGTGGGGGTGGTGTAATTGGGACTGCGGCTAGTGGACAAACCCAAGAATTAGAAGCAGAAGCAGCCTTGAGTTTAACTTTAGCCCACCTACCAGGGGTAGATTTGCAAGTTTTTCATGTTGTGGCGGAAGATTTACCTGATTTGGATAGTTCCCCGGATGCTTGGATTGATTTAGTTGGTGTAGAACCATCGGCAAAACCTCAGTTTATTTTGCTGTCTAGTGCATTTTCTTCAGGAGTTAACGATTTATTACAGGGGTTAGATTTTGCCTATCCTGGCTCAGTCATTTTGGGGGGACAAGCTAGTGCTGGGGGTTTGGGTGGACGTTTGGCTTTATTTTGCCATGATGCTGCCAGCAATCAGCACCAATGCCTTTATCGTGATGGGACTGTGGGTTTGGCTTTGAGTGGCAATATTGTCTTAGACACGATTGTGGCGCAGGGATGCAAACCCATCGGTGAGCCAGTGCAAGTGACTAAGGCGGAACGTAATATCATTCTGGAAATAGATGAGAAAGTACCTTTGATGGTGCTGCGAGATTTGATTGCGAGTTTGAGTGAACAAGAGAGAATGTTGGCACAGCATTCTTTGTTTGTGGGTGTGGCAATGGATGAATTTAAACTATCTTTACAACAAGGGGATTTTTTAATTCGCAGTATTTTAGGGGTAGATCCCACAGGAGGGGCGATCGCTATTGGTGATATTGTCCGCCCCGGCCAACGGTTACAATTCCACTTAAGGGATGCTCAAGCCTCGGCTGAAGATTTGCAATTCCTTCTGGAAAGATATCAACAACAAGGCTCTCCCAATGCTGCTGCTGCCGCTTTAATGTTTTCCTGTGTGGGAAGGGGTGAAGGATTATACGGTAAACCTAATTTTGATTCTGGGTTATTTAAAACTTATCTCCCAGATATTCCCGTTGGTGGCTTCTTTTGCGGTGGCGAAATTGGCCCTGTCGGCGGTAGGACTTTTATACATGGTTACACCTCAGTATTTGGGATTTGTCGAGAATTGGCGGAAGATTAGGGGATGAG
>NZ_CAWMSA010000036.1:45971-61848 GCF_963870205.1 Anabaena sp. CA = ATCC 33047
CCCAATCCCCAGTCCCCAATCCCCAGCCCCTCACTTCCTGAGTTTGTCTAACAGTAGGGTGCTGTTGTTATCGATGCAAGCAGGATTACCTGTGTGAGCGATCGCGCTATAAGCTTGAATGTAACGACGCACTTTTTGCGGAAAATGGGGATAATCTAACAGTGCATCACCATTGGCTATACTTGCCCAAAAATCACGCAAGCTGGGAGCTAGTTCTTGTGCCTGATTTACTGGTAAACTTAATGGTGGTAGGGTAAGTAATTTCACTAGGAAGGGAAAGGAGCGATCGCCCATCCATTGCTTTGATAATTGTTGCAAGTCAGGGAAATTCGGGACTGATTCTACACGATGAGACAGGATTTGCAGCCATTCCTTACCTTGTTGATCACGATTAAACTCTAAAACTCGGTAAGGATGAGGATAACTCACTAAAGAACCGGTAGTAATATCATATACACCTTCAGCACAAGCCACATCCTGAACGTGTAAATGACCTGTAAATACTAGCTTGACTCCATAACGTTGTAGAATTTGCAATAATTCCGGGGCATTTGCCAACATATAACGATTTGCCATAGGATGGCGTGATTGTTGGGGTAAATGCTCAACGACATTATGATGTACCATGACTAACACCAGTTCATCATCTGCTGATGCTAGTACCTGTTCTAACCATCTCAGTTGTTTGCTATCCAAACACCCGATTTGCTTACCCTGTTCATTAAAACAGTTAGAATTTAAGCCAATTAATCGCACTCCCGGTAACAATTGCTGAGTGTAATACAACTCGTCGGTATTCTCATAACCAAACTTGCGATAATATTGGGGGAAATCAGCATAAGCAATTGATTGCTGATTACCCATCAGCACAGGTACGTCATGATTACCAGGAACAACATAAGCGGGAAAAGGTAATTTTGATAAACGTTCTTGTAACCAAATGTGGTTTTCTGGTTCACCGTGCTGGGTTAAATCTCCCGGCAGTAAAATAAAATCCAAATCAAGTTGTGTTAAATGTTCTATGACAGTTTCAAAAGCTGGAATACTCACCTCCACTAGATGAAATCTGTCAGGGTGATCCCAAATAGTGTGAGGAAGTGCAATATGTAAATCGCTGACTACGGCAAAACGGAAGTTTAACACCATTGATTTTAGAAAACTGTTAAAAACGGTAGTTAAAGTAACACTTTTCCCAAAAGTATAACCTCTGCTTTGTCAAGCTGCGTCAGATTGCCTATACTTAATATTTTTACACAATTAACCGATGTGAAATGCTGTAATGAATATGGGCTGATGTGCAGTATTGAAATCCAAAATATATTGTCAATTTACTAATAAACAATGAAAATATTGATGATGATAATAAATAAATGACTATAGCTACGATGTATATCTGCTCTCTTTCCTATTTATTACAAGTCTGAACAGTGTTAATTGGGGATTGGTGAGTAGGCAAAATTAAATTAGTTAATATTTAAAGTTCAAGGAGTATTGAAATTTGGCAGTTATCCGCGTTCGTCAACACGTTAATCCACTGGCGCAAAAGTATCAAAAACCAGTCAATAACGTAGAGTGGGAAAAATTATATCATAACATGAAACAGCCGCTACATTTAGATATCGGCTGTGCTAGAGGCAGATTCGTGTTACAAATGGCGCAGATAGAACCAACCTGGAATTTTCTCGGTTTAGAAATTCGTGAACCTTTGGTAATAGAAGCAAATCGGTTAGCGGCTGAATTGGGTTTAACGAACCTGCATTATTTGTTTTGCAATGCGAATAACTCATTAAAAGTGTTGTTATCTTCCCTGCCACCGGGAATTTTACAGCGTGTGACGATTCAATTCCCCGATCCTTGGTTTAAAACGCGCCATGCTAAACGCCGTGTAGTACAACCGGAATTAGTAGCAGATTTAGCTAATTATGTAGCAGTTGGGGGAGTTGTGTTTTTACAATCCGATATGGAATTTTTAGCTGTAGAAATGTGCGATCGCTTTGCAGAAAATCCAGCATTTCAGAGAGTTGGCACAGGAGAATGGTTGCCAGAAAACCCCCTATCAGTCGCCACCGAAAGAGAAATTGCCACTCAGAACAAAGGTGAACCTGTGTATCGGGCTTTGTTTGAAAGGGTAGGGAGTAGGGAGTAGGGAATGGGTAACGGGTGACGGGTGACTAGATAAAAGTTCTTCTGCCCTACTCCTCCGCCTCCCCTGCCTCCTGCCTCCTGCCTCCCCTGCCTGTTTAAAATTTTAAATTCCAGGCGGCAACGGCTAAAGCACCCCAGCCTAAAATAAAAGCTACGCCACCCAAGGGGGTGATTGCACCCAAGATTTTAATCCCCGTGAGACTGAGGGCGTATAAGCTACCGGAAAAAATGGCGATACCAACGATAAACAGCCAGCCACTAGCTATTAAAGTGGTTGGCGGCGATGGTATACGGCTAATTAAAATTGCTACTAGCAACAAGGCCAGAGCGTGATACATTTGGTAGCGAGTACCTACTTCAAAAATTTCAAGCGATCGCTCACTAATTTTCTCCCGCAGTGCATGGGAAGCGAAAGCACCGGCTGCAACTGACAAACCGCCTAAAATGGCAGCTAGGCTCAAAAAAATCTGCGTCATTAGACTTAGTTGTCAAGTTAATTGGCTATCAGACATCAAAATGATATGATACAGACCCTTGCTCATTGACTTGAAAATTAGCATTAAATTCTTTAGCTTTTTCATCTAAATATTGTCTGGCGACGGTTGCAGGTAGTTGTGATTGCATCGCAAAGCCTAAAACCGTAACCCTACCTTGATTTTCTGTAATCATCTGATAAAAAGTAGATTGTAGGCGATCGCTGAGTTGCTGCTGAAGGGCTTTTTTCTCATTTTTGCTTTGCAGGTACAATGCCCAGCCCAGCCATGAACCTAAAATCATAGTAGGCAAGCCAAAAATTACACCTTGTGTAGCAGTAGCATTTAATAGAGTTAAAGCATTCCGATTAACATACTCTTTCACCAACTCCTCATTTTCACCTGTGGAGATTGGTTTAAGCATAGTATTTCTTTCCACCACCGCAGAGACAGAAGCAGTCAAAAACGTGAATCCGAGTGCTAATAGCCACCCAGTCGCCAGCTTTTCAGCAGTCTTCATAATTTCACTTCTTGAAACTTTGTCTGTGATTGTAACCTCACTATGGTGAAAAAGGGAGTGGTTAGGAAAAGGGAAGGTAGACAAGGTAGCAATTCCCCCTCATCTCCCTCATCTCCCTTACTCCCGTCTCAATATCAGCCTGTGTACCATTCTGGAGTCAAAGGATTGGTAACTGGTGTTTCGGTGGCTTTAGTACCATCCATGATCCAAATTGTATCTGTACCTGTGGTTTGATCACGCCAGTAGAGGTCTGTCTTACCATCACCGTTGTAATCACCGAGGTATGGTGACTGAGACGCACCATTACTGGGTAGGAAGGCTTCGCTGCTAACGGTAGTACCATCCATTAACCAAGCGGTGTTTTCTCCGGTGGTTTGGTTGTGCCAGAAGATGTCTGTCTTACCATCACCGTTGAAGTCACCAATTTTGGCTGTCCAGTTAGCGTCTAGTGTATTGAGAGTACCTTCGGTGACAAAGATACCATTCATTGTCCAAATCTTGTTCTCACCGGTGCTGGTGTTGCGCCAGAGGATATCTGTTCTGAAGTCACCGTTGAAATCACCAAGGACATAAGTCCAAGATGGGTCTTGTGATTGTAGATCGTATTTGGTGGCTTGAGTACCATCCATAAACCAGACGCTATTTTCGCCGGTGGTAGCATTGCGCCAGAAGATATCACTCTTACCGTTACCGTCGAAATCAACAATTGTAGGTGTTAAACCTACAGCTGTGGTGTCTAGGACGTTGGCACTGACAACTGTTGTACCGTCCATCGTCCAAACAGCGTTTTGGCCAGTGGTGGCATCATGCCAGTAAATATCAGTCTTGCGATCGCCGTTAAAATCACCAATGCTAGCTTCCCAACCAGGATCAACTTTATCTAAATAAACAAAGTTAGCTACTCTTGTGCCATCCATCAATGCAATAGCATTTTCACCGGTGGCATTATTACGCAACAAGAAGTCAGTTTTACCATCACTGTTGAAATCAGCAATTTTATAACTCCAGGTAGATAAGTCATATTGACCCAGGGAAGCTTCCTGTATAGTTGTTGCACCATCCATCAGGCGGACTAAAATCTCACCTGTTTGCACATTAATCCAAACTCTATCAGCTTTACCATCACCGTTGAAGTCTGGGGTGATGGCTGCGCTAGTTAGATAAGGATTGGGGTTGGGGTTGGCACTAACAAAGGGAGATTGAAGAGGTAAATCTACTGTTGGGGAAAAAGAACTATTACTGTTGGGCAAGCTGATATTTAAAGCTTGCTTATCTTGAGAATTATCTAGCAAACTAGCAGTTTTTTTCAAAGATATGTCAAACGCATCTTCTTTAGGCATACTGGGTTTTTATTACTGGTTTCTCTCCCCTATTTAACTGTTGTGTCTGAGATAATTCTGTTTCTAAATAACATTTTTAAAATTTAATTTATTTTGTCAGCAAACATTCAATTGTTTCTAAAATCATTATTTCTATATATTTTTATTGTTTAATGATTTTTCTGGTTTTTAATTTTGCCAATTTTGAGGAAATCATCATTTAATGTTATGGTTTACGAATAAAAGCTAATTATGTATATTGTATTTACAGAATTTTTCTCAAAAAATCATTGAGGTGATAGTTGTCAAATTATCCTGATAATAATGTTTGAGAAAATCAACACAACATTTACATTGGTTGTTGCCATACTTTTTTAATCAAATTAAATGTTTAATATAAACAGACAAGCATGATTTAATAAATTACTGGAAAATTAATTGATTTGGTATAAACTGAATACAGGAAAAAAATAAACAGCAGAAATCATTCTGATTTGATCATGCAGAGTGTAGATTGCTGAGTGAGGAGAAGATTAAAAATTATTTTTTCCAGTCTCCAATCTCTTGTGTTTCTCCAAAGATGCTGAAGGAGAAATCAAGATTGGCTAGAATAGCTTAAACTAGCAACTATCAATTTTTAGTGGCTAACTGTGTAAAATAATACTATAAATTCACAAATAGATTAGCTATGCAATTAGAACATCGGCAGCGTCGTGAGCAGTTAATGGCAAAAATTGGGAATGGTACGGCGATTTTTCGCAGTGCGCCAATGGCGGTAATGCACAACGATGTCGAGTATAATTATCGTCAAGATAGTGATTTTTTCTACCTAACTGGTTTTAATGAACCGGAAGCGGTAGCTGTGTTAGCACCCCATCATCCAGAACATCGTTTTATATTGTTTGTCCAACCCAAGGAGAGAGAAAAGGAAGTTTGGACTGGTTATCGCTGTGGGGTAGATGCAGCGAAAGAATTGTATGGTGCAGATGAAGCTTACCCCATCAGCGAACTTGATGAGAAATTACCCCAGTATTTAGAAAAAGCTGATCGTATTTATTATCATTTGGGACGCGATCGCCATTTTAACGAAACAGTCCTCACGCATTACCAGCGTTTACTGCGGACTTATCCCAAGCGGGGTACAGGGCCAGTTGCTATTGAGGATACTAGCACAGTCCTGCACAGCATGAGGCTAATTAAAAGCGAAGCAGAATTAGAGATGATGCGCCAAGCTGCGGCAATTGCTATTGAAGCACATAATCAAGCGATGGCGATCGCCAAACCCGGACGTTATGAGTACGAAATTCAAGCGGAGATGGAACGCATTTTCCGCTTACGGGGTGGGATGGGGCCAGCTTATCCTTCAATTGTCGCTTCTGGTGTAAACGCTTGCGTGCTGCACTACATTGAAAATTATCGCCAGATGCAAGCACAAGATTTGCTATTAATTGATGCTGGTTGTGCTTATGGTTATTACAATTCTGATATTACCAGAACATTTCCTGTCGGTGGGAAGTTTACAGCCGAGCAGAAGGCATTATATGAGATTGTATTAGAAGCACAGAAACAGGCGATCGCTCAAGTACAGCCAGGTAATACCTTTAACTCAGTTCATGATACCGCCGTGCGTGTTTTAACGGAAGGCTTAGTTGAATTGGGTATACTCACAGGAGAAGTTGATAAACTGATTGAGGAAGAAAAATACAAACCATACTATATGCACCGCACTAGCCACTGGTTAGGTTTGGATGTGCATGATGTGGGTGTTTATCAACATGGTGAAGATAAACCCGTGATTTTGCAACCCGGTCAAGTGTTGACGGTAGAACCAGGAATTTATATTGTCCCAGATACGAAATTAGCAGAAGACCAACCAGAGACACATCCGCGATGGGTAGGTATTGGAATTCGCATTGAAGATGATGTGTTAGTCACTCCTACAGGACATGAAGTGTTAACGGCTGGTGTTCCTAAAGCCGTGGATGAAGTAGAGAGAGTTATTTAGTTAGGATTTACACTAAATATCTAAATGTAGAGTGCGTCAACCTGCATAAATCTTGCAAATAAACGAATTTTTGGCATTTGACGCACCCTACTGGGCTGACTAATGTGCCAGTTGCGTAAATCTTTTAAATTTCTGTGAGTGCATAAATCAGATTACTCATCCTTATTTAGTAAGTGAAGGTTTTAATTTCACACTAAATAGGTAATCAAATGAAATTACAAAATATCGCCGCATCTGTAGCATTAGCCGTAACTTTACCAACCCTAAGTTTTAGTGGTTCTCATACAGCATTAGCAGCTACTCAACAAATTCCCGCCGGTACAGTTGCCCAAATCTTAAATAAAGGGCTGTCAGTAAGTGGAATTTACTTGAATAGTTATGGTTCACAACAAGGTAATAGCTGGCATAAAGCTAATGATTCCTATGTGAATATTTATGGCTATACTCAAAAATTTAATATTCCTGAATTTAGTTATAAGGGTGCTGTTTTAAAACGACGACTTTACGTTTATAACGTTAAGAGTATTAAATCCCAAAAAATCACTATCGAACCTCAAAGTAATGCTTTTCAGTTAGACATTAAATTTGAAAATAAAGGTTCGGAAATCAAAGGAATGTGCCGCTATAAAAAATTAGGTGGTGGTTATAGAGACTGTATAAGGGAAGACGGAGCAGCCCCGGATATTAATTGGAAAAATCCCGGTATTAAAGTCAGATTAACACCACAAGCCCATAAAGGTGGGATTATTTTAAAACCTGTAAGTGTAGATGTACAGGGTGAATTTCAGATGAATGGTATCTGTAAAATAGGTAAAGATATTTGCGATCGCTTCACTGGCTATAAGAGTAAAATTAAAAATTCTGTTGCTAGTTCAGTGATGAACCAACTCAACAGTAACACTGTTAAAAATCAAATGGCAAATGTTAGCCGTCAAGGTTTATCACAGTTGAATATACCTCCCGTAAAATCAGTCACAATGTCAGGAGGTTACGTTAAGATTGAATTTTAGTTTTTTGAATTTTTCAGTTATTGAGAATGCAAACTTATGTGATAAAAACACAAGTTTGCATTTTTCTACTAATCAAGACACTAGACAAGCTGCTAAATCTTGTTCTGGGGTAGTAATCAGTTTAAGATTGTAGGTTTCTGAGAGTAACTTGACAACATTAGGTGAGAGGAAAGCGGGAAGTGTGGGGCCAATACGGATATTTTGAATACCAAGGTGTAGCAGTGTCAGCAGAACTGCGATCGCTTTCTGTTCATACCAAGATAATACTAAGGATAGCGGCAATTGATTCACACCAACGCCAAAGGCATCTGCTAAAGCTACAGCAATCTTAATTGCAGAGTAAGCATCATTACATTGTCCCACATCCAGCAGCCGAGGAATACCACCGATATTACCCAAATCTTTGTCAAAGAAGCGGAACTTGCCACAGCCTAAAGTTAAGACTATACAATCATCCGGCATCTTCTCCACTAAATCGGTGTAGTAATTGCGTCCCGGTTTCGCACCATCACAACCACCAATTAAGAAGAAGTGGCGAATTTGACCTTGTTTTACACCCTCAACTACAGTATCAGCGACACTCAACACCGCATTTCTCGCAAAACCTGTAGTCACTGTACCGCCATCTTTGGCTTCTGCAAATCCTGGTAGTTCTAAAGCTTTCTGAATTAATGGTGATACATCACTAATACTGATATGTTGTAACCCAGGATAACCAACAGGCCCTAATGTAAACACCTTGTTTTTATAAGATTCGTGGGGTGGCATCAGGCAGTTTGTAGTCATAGCGATCGCACCAGGAAATTGTGCAAATTCATGTGTTTGATTTTGCCATGCCGTGCCGTAGTGTCCGTAAAGGTGCGGATAAGTTTGTTTTAGTTTAGGATAGCCATGTGCGGGCAGTAGTTCACCGTGAGTATAAACTTTAATATCAGTTCCGGCTGTTTGCTCTAGAATAGCTTTCAAAGCTAGGTAATCATGTCCTGATACTAGAATCGCCTTACCAATTGTGTGTCCAAGGGGTACAACTGTCGGCGTGGGATGTCCAAAAGTTCCGGTATTCCCAGCATCGAGTAATTCCATTGCTTTTAGGTTCATTTGCCCAACTTTCAGGGCTACATCTAACCAGTCTGACAAACTTTTATCTTGGTCATCCAAATGTGCCAAAACTTCATGGCAAAATCTGTATAGGTCTTCATCATGCTGACCAAGTTCTAAAGCATGGAAAGCATAGGCAGCTACGCCCTTAAGTCCATATAATACTGTTAGCTTGAGGGAAAAAATATCTACATTTTTAGCCGACTGACTGATAAACTCAAATTCTAAGTCTTTTCCTTGCTGAATTTGTTGTTGAGGATTGCTAGCGGGTTGAAAATTTGCGATCGCCGACTCAATAACAGCGTTACCTGTAGCTTGAATTTGTAACTTGAGACTATCACGTAAAGCGATCGCCCGATTGACAAAAGCCACAAAATCATCCACCGTAAAATTTACGTTTGTTAGTGTGGAGAAAAGCATCTCACAGGTAAACTCATCAGCATCACGGCTGGTAATTCCTAGAGACTTAGCTTGTAGCGCGACTTGCGATAGTCCCCGCAAACAATGCACCAACAAATCCTGTAAAGCATCAACTTCTGGACTTTTACCACACGCGCCCCACTGATGACAGACATCGCCACGGGTTGTTTGTTCACACTGGTTACAGAACATAATTCGTTACTCAAATCTTTATGCTTCCAGCGTATTGTTTACCCTTAAGTAAATCCTTGATCTAAGTCAAAAGCATTTGTATAGTTTTGTTGCTTATGGTTGGCACACAGTTAGTAAGGTGCGTCAGTCAGATAAAACCTTGCAATACCAAAAAATTTTTCCACTGACGCACCCTACACATAGCATTTTCTAGCCTATTATCTGCGTTTATCTGCGTCCATCTGCGTTCAATTTACAACTCCCTAACCTATAACCTCATGTCATTTACTGAACGTGTCTTAGAAATCAAACAGTTTCTCCAAAATACACCGATTTTTCAAGGTGTCTTAGATGAACAATTACAAGCAGTAGCGAATATTGCTATCCCCCAAACCTATAAAAAAGGTGAAACCCTATTTTGGGAGGGAGATGAAGCAACAGGGTTTTTTATCGTCAAATCCGGTAGAATTAAAGTCTTTAAAGTTGCAAATGCAGGTAAAGAACAAATCCTACATATATTTGGCACAGAAGAACATTTTGCAGAAGTACCCGCCTTTGATGGCGGAAGTTTTCCAGCCTCAGCAGCAGCCATAGAAACATCCGAGGTGGTGTTTATTCCCAGGTCAGCATTTTTGATGGTGTTGCAACAACATCCTACACTAGCGATCGCCATGTTGGGAACTTACGCCCGACATTTGCGCCGATTAACATACTTAGTTGATACCCTGTCGTTTCAGGAAGTCCCGGAAAGGTTGACAAACTACTTATTAAAGTTGAGCGATCGCAATGGCAAGGCTGATATAGTTGAACTCGATTTACCAAAGGGACAACTAGCTGCACTCTTAGGCACAATTCCCGAAACACTCTCTCGCGCCTTTTATAAACTCTCTCAAGAAGGACTCATTGAGATGAACGGGACAAAAATTCGCTTGACTCATCAGTTACTTAAGAGACAAGATGGCAAAAATGATTAATCAATATTTCCCGCACTACCGAATGTATTTCTTGGGAAGTAATCGTTTTTTTGATGTAGCTGACGTGGCGTAGCCATAGATGCAATTTTTACGTAACTATAGAAATCAGAACTTACGCTAGTGGCATATTAGTAGGGTGCGTCAGATAGCAAAAATATATTTATTGACAGCATTTAATCAGTCTGACGCACCCTACAAGACATATTTCAAGTGACACCTGCGTAAGTTATAGAGACGTTACATATAACGTTTCTACAGGATATATTGGGCATAGCTTTACATCCCCGCCTACTCTGGCATGGATGAATAGACAGTAACAAATATGGGTCAGACTTTTGCATTAATTAAGTCTACAGATTGTACTATCTACCACTACCACGGTCATATTTTTTCTTATTCACAAAAACCTTCAACTCCATCTAATTAATTCAAATAAATTTCCTGGCAGAGACCCTGTATAAATGCTTAAATAATAAATAATTTAATTTTTACTTAAATAGTTGTAACTAATCACAAATAATAGTATTCTTCACCATTATTATTCTTATGATATCAAGCGTAATTTCTATTTGAGCATTGGTAACAGATTCAAATACAAATTGCTTTCCTATAAACACAATTTACTCAAAATATAAATCTTCAATCTTGGAGATGCGAGTGATATGCAGTTGGCTAGTTATATTTTTGTCGAAACAGAGAATTTGCTGACTCATATCCTTAATTGAAAAATCTTAAATTTTAGGGTGACTGGCTCAAGAATCGTAACTAGAAATTGAATTTAACAGTTGTCTTCTGAAATTCCAATATGAGAATATTACACAGATATGCAATGCTCGTGTAGAATCTGTGTAGAATTTGTGCAGATACAGCACTTTGCAAGTAAAAGAAGTACAAACTTAATATGACAAATCTTGTGGCGTTGGGCAGGAAAGCCCGTCCTTATGTACTTCACTAACATGAAATATGCTGTAAATATATTAATTAGTGCTGAGTCCAGAATAGTCATCTCCTGCCTTGTGCCTAACCTTTGATTAGCCGTCGGCTACTGTCTCCTGGCTTCTGAATAATTACTTCAATCGATACCCCAATCCATGAACAGTTTCAATAAAATTTTCCGGCGCACCTAATGCTTTGAGTTTTTGTCTAAGACACCTAATGTGGGATCTGACTGTTTCTTCTACCGGGGAGTCATCAACAGACCAAACTTGTTCAATAATGCTGGAACGGCTTAATACTCGTCTACCATGAGCCACCAGTAATTCTAAAATTGCATATTCTTTTGGAGTTAATGATAAGGAGTAACCATCGTAAGTAGCTTCATAGGTACTAGGATTTAGCTGTAATTTACCCCATAACAGACTAATTGTGCTATTAGAACTACCTCGTCTGAGTAAAGCACGAATTCGAGCCATTAACTCTTCTAAATCAAATGGCTTGGCTACATAATCATCTGCACCTGCATCTAACCCAGCAATCTTGTCAGCTACTGTATCACGGGCTGTTAACATTAACACTGGTGTAGCGGAATTACGATATGCAGGATGATTTAGACCGATAGTACGTAACTGATGACAAAATCTAATTCCATCTAGCTTTGGCAAGGTTACATCCAGCACTACCAAATCATACTTCATTAACTCTGTGCAGTTCCAAGCTGCTTCTCCATCTTGGGCAATATCTACCACATATTGCCGTCTGTTGAGTGCCTCCGCTAGTACCTCTCCTAGTTGAGTATCATCTTCAACTACTAAAATTCGCATATTCTATCCTTTATTCAGCACCAGGCAAGCATACAGGCAAGACCTTCAATTTATCATGTATGCTTAATTTCTTAGAGATTATTTGTAAAGTAAACCTTAAATTGTAGGGTGCGTTAGCTGAGAGTACGGCACCGTATTTATTGGTGCGTTACGGCTAATTCCTACTCTCTCAAACGCGAAAATCCTTTCATAGCCGTAACACACCCTACTTAATATTTACTTTATAAATAGCCTCTTACTTATATAATCAGCAAGCAACTATTGTTCAACTCAATTTATGACTCAGCAATTGATGAAATGGCCTTTTCAAAGAAAAGGGATTGTGGGAGGATTCGGTTTAACTATGTTGTTGATGGCACTTATCTGTTTCGCTTCATTAAAGAACACAGATGAAATTAAACAGGGAGCTAACAGGGTGCAGCAGACATATCAAACTCTTAATACTTTGACAAATTTTTATGGCGCAATGACTGCCGCAGAATCAGCTAGAAGAGGATATATTTTTTTAGGCAGTAATCAAGATTTACAGCGTTATAAAATTGCTATATCCAATATGGAGGACGAACTAAAACTATTACAACAGCAAATACATTCTAATTTTATTCAAGAACAGCGATTACTACGTTTGAATTTATTAGTCAATCAAAGACTATCTCTTTTGGAACAATCTATAGAACTTTATCAAAGAAATAAAACAGCAGTATCAATACAAAATAATATTACTGATCGCAGCGTTCAAATTAGAGAAAAACTCTTAGTTCTAATTGCAGAAATTAAAGCGGAAGAACAAAACTATTTGCAAAGCTCACTAGAGCAATCAAAACAAAGTATTCAGTTGAGAATTTTTATAGAAATTTTAGGAATATTATTAATTTTCCTAGTAATTTCAGGTTTATTTATACTCCTTGAGCAACAATCAAAAAAACGTGAAAAAATCAGATATTTAGAAAGCTCTTTAGCTCAAGAAAAAAAAATAGGCGACTTGAAGATACAATTATTCTCCATGATTTCCCATGAATTTCGTACTCCTTTGACAGTGATTTTACTGTCATCTCAATTATTAATAGAAACTCTTGAAGATTTGATAGAGGAAAATCAGTTAAAACACCTTTTACGTATTCAATCTTCAGCAAAAATAATGAATCATATATTAACAGATATATTAACTTTAACCAGAGCCGAAGCAGGAAAACTCGATTTTAACCCTCAAGTCATCAATGTAGAAAACTTCTGTTTAAATTTAGTTGAAGATTTGCAGCTTTTTGGAACAAAAATACAGATGATAGAGTTTCTTAAAGAAGGTTCACACTTTCGCGCAAATCTCGATGAAAAATTACTATATTCTATTCTCAGTAATCTGCTTTTAAATGCCATAAAATATTCAGACAACCAAGAAAAGATTTACTTGATATTAAAGTGTGCGGCAACCTCTACAGTTTTTCAAGTTATTGATAAAGGTATTGGTATTCCACCAGCAGAACAACAAAAAATTTATGAGCCTTTTTATCGATGTCAAAATGTGGAAAATATTGCTGGCACTGGTTTAGGGTTAGCAGTTGTAAAGAAATGTGTAGAGCTACACAAAGGCGAAATTTCTGTAGACAGCAAACTTGATGTAGGGACAACATTTACTGTCAGGCTTCCTCATACCTATTAAAAAAGACAGGAAACCTTAAGCCTCCTGCCTTCTTAATTTTTCAGCTAATTACAGTCTTTTGTCGGGTGCGTCAGAAGGGATAATTTGGTCAAGATGAACAAATTTTCAATATCTGACGCACCCGACTAATGTGCCAGTTGCGTAAGTCCTGAGCTAATTACAACTGTGGTACATACTGAACTTTTTCAGGTACGTCAGTGTACTCAGCTACAATTTGCCGGAATTCATCACCGTCAATGGTTTCTTTCTCAATCAACAAATCAACTAGGCGGTCTGTAACAGCGCGATGTTCCCGCATAATCTTTTTAGCGGTTTCATAGCAATCTTCTACAATTGTCCGCACTTGAGCATCAATCCTAGCCGCAATTGATTCAGAATAATCTGATCTGCTCATCCAGTCACGACCAAGGAAGACTTCCCCTTGTTGGCTTTCTAAGGATAGAGGGCCTAAATCAGACATCCCGAAGCGTGTTACCATTTGACGAGCCATGCCGGTTACTTGTTGTAAGTCACCACCTGCACCTGTGGTCACTTCAGCAGCACCGAAAATGATATCTTCGGCGGCGCGTCCACCCAAAGCACCAGTAATTCTGGCTTTGAGTTGGGAACGAGAAATTAAGCCTTGTTCTTCGTTGGGGGTAAACCAAGTTAAACCTTGTGCTTGTCCCCGTGGGATGAGGGTGACTTTCTGCACTGGGTCATGGTCTTTTAATAAAGTCCCTACCAAAGCGTGACCAACTTCATGGTAAGCAATTAAGCGTTTGCTCTTGCTGTCTACTAATGGTGTTCCTTCCATCCCAGCCACAACCCGGTCTACTGCGTCGTCAATTTCGCCGAGGGTGATGGCTTCTTTGCGTCTTCTGGCTGTGAGGATAGCGGCTTCATTAAGTAGGTTAGCTAAGTCCGCACCTGTGAATCCTGGTGTGCGACGGGCGATCGCTTCCAAAGATACACTAGGATCAAGTTTCTTATTGCGTGCATGGACTTGCAGAATTTCCAAGCGTCCTTTAATGTCTGGTGCATCAACAATTACCTGTCTGTCGAAGCGACCGGGACGTAATAACGCCGCATCTAGTACGTCAGGACGGTTGGTAGCAGCAATAATAATGATGCCTGTGTTACCTTCAAAACCATCCATTTCGGTGAGTAACTGGTTGAGGGTTTGTTCTCTTTCGTCGTTACCGCCACCGATACCAGCACCCCGTTGTCTACCTACTGCGTCGATTTCATCGATGAAGATAATACAGGGGGCGTTGTCTTTAGCTTTTTTGAACAAGTCGCGGACACGGGAAGCACCCACACCGACGAACATTTCCACAAACTCAGAACCAGAGATACTAAAGAATGGTACACCAGCTTCGCCAGCGATCGCTTTTGCTAAGAGTGTTTTACCTGTTCCGGGAGGCCCTACCAACAACACACCTTTAGGAATACGTGCGCCAACAGCTGTAAATCTTTCTGGCTGTTTTAAGAAGGTAACGACTTCTTGTAATTCTTCTTTCGCTTCTTCAATACCAGCTACATCGTCAAACTTCACCCCAGTTTTAGCTTCCATTTGGAAACGCGCTCTGGATTTACCAAAATTCATGGCTTGACCAGGGCCGCCAGGGATGTTATTGGAACGACGGAACAAAAAGAACAATCCGGTAATCAATAGAATGGGGAAAATCAAATTACCTAGAAGTCCCCAGATAGCTCCATCATTCCGCACTGGGTGAGCATCAAAACTTACATGTTGTTCTTTGAGCTTGCTAATTAACTCTGGAGCGTTAACCGGTAAATCTACCCGCCAACGTTGAACGCGATTTTCAATATCTTGGTCAAGGGCTTCGATAATCGCAGTTCTGCCACCTTCATACAGATCCACATTGGTCACGCGACCCGCATCTAAGTATTCCAGAAAGCGACCATAGGTCATGCGCGTGTTAGCTGCATTTCGGGTCATATCAGCAGGATTCCCTGCAAATGTTCCTTGCCAGAAGAAAAAGCCAATTACCAAAGCTGGCAATGTCCAGAGTAGGAGGACTCTCCAAGATAATTTCATTTTAATTTGCCTCTAGATGCCAATTTACATTTAGTTATTTCTAGCAACTCCAGTCACTAGATAGCTGTAAAACGGACGTTTATAACTCCATTTTGTTTAATTTGATTGCTGTTCAGGCATCACCATCAAGCTATAAGTGCCTATGTTAAATCTAAGATGCTGACAAGAATCTTAATTAAATTTAACTTAATTCTAATACAACATGGCAATTATGAGAGCAGGGGAGCTGAGGAAGCAGGGGAAGCAGGGGAGCGGAGGAGCAGGGGGAGCAGGGGAGCAGG
>NZ_CAWMSA010000036.1:61941-134561 GCF_963870205.1 Anabaena sp. CA = ATCC 33047
AATGACCAATGACTAATAACTACTTGACTTCTGTCACTTGTAACGTATAAGGAAAATATTTACCTTTTTTGTAAGAACCGATCCAAACTTGGTATTCTCCTGGTAGCCATTCGCCAACTATGCCGGGATTTTTGCTATCTAAGTCGTCGTTACACCAAGTACCACCAGGGCCTTTGACTATGATGGTGGTGTCTTGTGGAGATTGCACTTGTAGTTTTAGGTAGTCAAATTTACTGGTGAGTTTGAGGGTATGGTCTGGTGTTTCATCCACAAACCCGGTACAGGGGCCAGTGGGTGTTTCTATTCTGCCTGCAACTTGCTTTCCTGCTACTGAGCCGCCACTCATACCCCTGACTACCAGGGGGTCTGGAGAAAATTTAGAACTGATGGTAATATCTCCAAATATCGGTGGCGTTTCTTGAGCGTTACTTCTAGTAGGAAGTGCCGATATAATGCCAAGGGTAACTATGATTAAAGATAATCTAATGCCTTTATTTAGCGTTGTTTTCAACATTGTTTTTATATCATCTTCTCAGTATTTGAGAAGACATTAATTTTACAGATGAAGTTCCAAAAATGAGAGAATTTGACTATAAATTTTAGATTGTTGCTCAGGAAATATCCATGAGTAGATGAGCAGTGCTTGGCTGTAACTTTGACTGATTTTCCTTATGCAGAGAGACACACAGATGTGTGTCCCCCAATCTAAAAATTTGCTAAAAATTGAATGGGTAGCGATCGCCCTCGGCTTAAGCTTTGCTTATCGCCTGATTTAAACGGGTTTTGTCTAAACCAACTTGATTTAACAGCAACCAAGATTGGATCAAGTCAGGGCCATGTACGTCTCCAGTCAGTGCGGCTCTGAGCGATCGCATGACTAAACCTTTCTTGACGTTTTGGGCTTTTACTACTTGTTTTATAATGTCTTGTGCCGTAGTCTCTGTCAGTTGGGGTTGATTTTCTAAGGCGGTGATAATTCCCTGGAGAACAGCACCAGAACCTTCTTGTTGTAATTGTTGGCTACCCTCTGCACTCAGTTCGACTGTATCGGTGAAAAACATTTGACTCATCGCCACCGCATCTGTTAACCGAGTCATACTAGGAGCGATTAAACTGACTAACTGCTCTAACCAAGCACGTTCTCTACCATCAATTTTATATCCCGCTTCCTGCCAATAAGGAAGAATTAAATCTGTCAGTTGAGCTATGGGCATATTATGGATATACTGACTGTTTAACCAATCAAGTTTCGCCCAGTCAAATTTTGCCCCGGCTTTATTGACACGCTCAAAACTAAAGTCTTTGGCGGCAGCTTCTAAAGTAAAGATTTCTTGTGTAGAATCTAGTGGCGACCAACCAAGTAGGGTCATGTAGTTATCTAAAGCTTCCGCCGTAAAGCCCATTTGCTTAAAGTCTGAGATGGATGTCACCCCATCCCGTTTGGAGAGCTTGCGCCCATCCATATTTAAAATTAAGGGTGTGTGAGCAAATTCTGGGATTTTTGCACCAAAGGCTTCATATAGTAGAATCTGCTTGGCTGTATTGGCAATGTGGTCTTCTCCTCTGATGACATGACTAATTTGCATATCTATGTCATCAATTACCACGACAAAGTTATACAGTGGTTGACCAATTCCTGATTCTGAGGCGCGAGCGATGACCATATCACCACCCAAATCACTACCACGCCAAACCATTTTACCCCGTACTAAGTCATTCCAGACGATTTCTCTGTCGTCGTCGATTTTAAAGCGGATGACGAAACTACGCCCTTGGGCTTGAAATTCCGCTTCTTGTTCTGGGGTGAGGTGGCGGTGACGGTTGTCGTAACGGGGTGCTTCACCTTTGGCTTTTTGGGTTTCGCGCAACGCTTCTAATTCTTCGGGGGTGGTGTAGCAGCGATAGGCTAAACCTTGCGCTAAAAGTTTTTGTACGGCTGTTTGGTACAAATCTAAGCGTTGGGATTGGAAAAATGGCCCTTCATCCCAGTTGAGTCCTAGCCAACGCAACCCGGTCATGATATTTTCTGTATATTCGGGGCGCGATCGCTCTAGGTCTGTGTCTTCAATTCGCAAAATAAATTGTCCGCCGTGGTGGCGAGCAAATAACCAGTTAAAAACAGCCGTCCTGGCTGTGCCAATATGTAAATTTCCCGTTGGGCTGGGTGCTATTCTGACTCTAACAGTCACAGTAGTTCTCTCTTTCGCAAAGCATGAATAAATTTAGCTTAATATTTAAGCTCTCAGTCCTGAATCCTGATAGAATTCTAGGTAAACAGACTGTACAGCATTAATCAACTGCCTATGTCCTATCCGTATCTTACTCAGGACTCAGCACTTGTTACTCATTTCTTTGAACGGGACTGACGGGGCTCGAACCCGCAACTTCCGCCGTGACAGGGCGGTGCTCTAACCAATTGAACTACAGTCCCTTGATTTCCAACCACTCTATTATGACGCGCCCTACAGGAGTTGTCAACCTCTGTGGGAAAATTTTTTCTAAAATTTTTTTCACCGAGCTGCGGTTAATTTCCTGCTCATTTGGCTAATTGTTCCATTTGACGCTGAGATGACAAATGCTGAAGCATCTGGGATTGCATTTGCTTGTACTGCTGCTTGAGCAGATTTTTACTCAACTGGGGTTGATTGACTGATGGTAGTGTCTGGCTTTGTTCTACCCAAATTTTTAGCTTTTGGCGTTGGCTAGGATCAATGTTGCTGCTGAGAACTTGAATACAGGAATGGGGTGGTTCTAGGGTAAAGCAAATAAGCGGATAGCTGGGATTGTTAGTTAGGGATGTCACCAACCGACGATTTTGGGGATGTTGCATATCTAGGTAACATGGTAGCCACTTAGGTTCTAGTTCTGGTTTGTAGAGTAGTGTTACCCATAAAAGCATGGGATGGGGCGATGTGACAAAAATAAATCGGTTGTGTATTTGGGAATTTAAACGCTTATGTATTTCTGTGGCTGGTAGCATCAGCCAGATTGTAGCTGCACTTCCTTGGGGGGTATTGATTAAATAAGGGAAGACTATTTCTTGTTTGGGTTTGTCTTCAGGCCAGGTAAGTTTTCGATAATTTTTTGCTAATGCTAGGAGTAGCTGAGAAGCTACGGTAATTTTTGGGGCAGTTTTAGCGGTGAAAGTTGAGGGCAAATTGGCACATCTGGACTGTTCTAAACTGTCTAAAACTTGGAGAATTTCTGTCACGCTTTGGGGGCGATCGCTGGCTTTTTTCTCCAGACAAGCCATAATTAAATCGTTGAGTTTTGGCGGCGTTTTTAGTCGGGGATTGACATCTGTAATTTTTCTGGGTGGTTCAAAGTGATGTGCTTTATACCACGCGCCAAATAAATCGGTTTCTGGTTGCCAAGGTTTAGCTTTAGTGAGCATTTCAAACATCATCACACCCAAGCTATAAATATCTGAGCGACTATCTAATTTTTCTCCTTCTAGTTGCTCTGGTGAACAGTAGGGTAAAGTCCCGTGAAATCCTTTGTTGGTACTAACTGTAACTGCATAATTGACAAATTTAGCAATACCAAAATCGAGAATTTTGACTAACTGCCCTAATATGGGATCGGGAACAACTAATATATTGGCTGGTTTAATATCTCGATGTACTAAAGGGTAAACCTTCCCATCAATTTGAATCCCCTCGTGAGCGCACTGTAAACCTAAACATATCTGGCGTGTCAAATTTAAAAACTGGGGCAATGATAGGGGAATTAATTCTTTTAAACTTTTACCGTTGAGATATTCCATCACATAAAACGGTTTACCTGTTTCACTCACACCATAATCGTAGGCTCTGACGATATGTAAACTCTTTTGACTTAAGGCTGCACTCATGAGTGCTTCCCGCGCAAAATCTTTGCGGATTTTGGCATCAGATACAGTTTGGGTGAGAAATTTGATAGCAACTGGTGTTCCTCCCAGCACAATATCAGTTGCTAAAAAAACTTCACCCATACCACCGCTACCAATTAATCGTTGCAGTTGATAACGATTGGCGATTAACCCGGTACTTTGTGGAGATGCAAATGCACTTTGGTTCACTTTGATGACCTCTAATATCGCCACATTTTAATTTTGGCAATCAAAATAAAATATCGTTAGTTAGGTTGGAAAAATCGGCGAAAATTTTCAAAAAACTTAGATAAGCAATTTTTAAATTCTAGGGTTTCGATTTGATTGTTATTTGCTAATTTTTGCATAAGTTCTAGTTTCATTTTATCATATTCTTCTTTGAGAATTTTTTTAGCTTCCTGAGATGTAATTGCTGTCTTTGATTCCTCTGTATTTTTATTGATTTTTAACCAATCTATGAGTTGCTGTCGCTGTTTAGCTGTGAGTGTTAATGTGAGGACATGAGCGCAATTAGTAGGCTCTTCTAAGGTAAATAATAAAATGTGGTAATATCCTATATCTGCTAAAATTGTGGCTAGTTTTTGCCCTCTGTTTTCTGTTAAATTTATAAAGCAAGTGAGCCAACGAATTAGAGAAGATTTAGCATCGTATAGGACTGTCACCCACAAAATCATGGGGTAGACGGGTATTTTACTAATAAATTCTATAGTATGAGATTGATTTAAAAAATAAGCAATTTCTTGTTTGGGTAACATTGCCCAATAAGTGGGAACAACACCTTGGGTTGTATGTAGTAAATGTGGAAAGCCTATAGAACCTACTGGTTTATTTTTCGGCCAAGTTTTTTGTAAACATTCTTTTTCTGATATGGCGGTGACAGGGACTAACTGGACTGTTGTTTGAGTTTCCCAAATATCATGATAATTAGCATTATTTGCTATTTGGGTTTTAACTTGTGCTAAAACTTGTAATATTTGATGAACATTTTGCGGGCGATCGCCTACTTCTTTGGCTAAACAACTCATCACTAATTGTTGTAATTCCTGGGGAATTTTTAGTTGAGCATCGACTTCTGTAAACTTCGGTGGAGTTTGAAAGCGATGAGCTTGATACCAGCTACCAAAAGAGTTTGTTGGGGTTTGAAATGGATGTTTTGTAGTTAACATCTCAAACATTAAAACTCCCAAACTATAAATATCAGAACGGACATCCAGTAGTTTGCGTCCTTCCATGTGTTCTGGAGAACAGTAAGGTAAACTGCCAATAAAAGAATCTGTCAGTGTCATCCCACTGCGTTCTGTTAAAAATTTGGCAATCCCAAAGTCAAGAATTTTGACAATCTCATTTTGTTTGTCATCTTCGGTAATAAATATATTCTCTGGCTTGATATCTCTATGCACAATTGGATAAATCTCACCTTTGAGGCTAATACCTTGATGAGCGCATTCCAAACCTAAACAAATTTGATAACAAATATCGAGAAATTTTTCGGTTGTTAATGGTTTAACCTTAATAATCTGCTTTAAGTTCTTACCTTTCAGGTACTCCATCACATAAAACGGAGTTTTATCTTCTGTTAGTCCATAACTCAGCACTCGCACAATATTTTTACTTTTACGTCCCAATTGCGCACCAATAAAAATTTCTCTACCGAAGCGTTGAGATAAATGTTGATTTGCTAAACTTAGCATGAGAATTTTTAATGCAACTTTTCTCCTACCTTTAGCGGTATCTTCTGCTAAGTAAACTCGCCCCATGCCTCCTTTACCAATCAAATCTATGATTAAATAGCGATTGTTTAAAAATTTTCCAATATAAGTATCTGGTTCTGTTTTTGAATTGACCATATTTGGAAATTTGACGCTATCATATAATTTTAAAATCTGTTAAAATTAATTTTAACTCTCAGGTTTGAGAAATTGTGTAGAGTTAATTATGCAATATGAAACTTGCTGTAAAGCATTTTCAGCTTTTCATGAAAATTGCCTAAATACTATGTAACATATTGCTTAAGCAAAAGCTATGAGGAAATCCACGTAATCCCTAAATAGACAAAATTGCTGGGACAAAAAACCTCAGTATATTTACGGTAAAAGTACCAATAAATAGTGGCTCAGGACTGACTTTCACCAGCAACTGTGTTTTTCTTTGCTGGTGTCGGTGGTAAAAAAATCTTCAACTACCAACACCAGAGTATTTTCCAGACAGGAAGTTTTGCGTTGAGAATGGGGATGAGAGATTTTAATCTAGTGGTAAGAAACGATTTACTAACCTAGTAATTGCTGACTTCGTTGTGACTTTAAACGCTAGAATCTGGTTGCGTTGTATAGCATTAAAATTATTATCACTAATCAGGATTAATGCACGTTTACCATCAGGTAGCCTTGCGCCGAAAGTTAGTCCTTCTATGTTGTCTAGTGGTGCATTTATAGTTCTTAAATCTAAGATAAGTTTTTTCTGAACTGGTTTGATTTTTTGGGTATCGACTGCTAATAAACTATTGATATTCTTAATATTGTCGGTTGCTTTTAAAGAAACCTGAAATAAGGATACAGCAAACCCTAAACCTGTAAAAGACCTTTCTATACTTAAGAAGTTACCTTGATTATCTAAAGCGAGTAAATCTGGTAATCCACTGGCAAATTTACCTGTAAGATTAAAATATGATGGTACTGGTTCGGTTGGGTAAAGAAACTCTTTTTCTGGTTGATTACTCACCAGATTATATTGTAAAATTCGGCAAGGACTACCAAGATTAGGTTTAGCTGCTGAACCATCTTGAATCAGAGCATTTTCTGTGGCGGTAAATAAATATTTATTATCAGGTGTAATTGTGAGACTTTCAAAAGCTAAATTATTACGGATACCTTGCTGACCATTTTTATTAGGTAAAAATTTGTTGGGGATGGGTAGTGTGCGATTGACTTTACCAGAAGCTAAGGCAAATTCTTTAATAAAAGGTGGATTTAATCGACCAACATCGCCTTCTGAAGAAATAAAGACTGTTCCGGCTTTAGTGACAGCAATACCTTCTGTGTCTGTTTCGCTAGGTGGGAAAGGTTGATTATTCTCATTTAATAGTGTGGTGACAGCAACTGGAATTACTCCGCCTTCTTGTAAGTTACCTTGACTCAAATCGATTTTGAGGCTGTAGAAACGGGGGGGAGCTTTTTGACCTCTATCATCGGAAATAGCGTAATAAAGGTCATTTTGGGCATCATAGGTAATACCAGATAACCCGCCAAGTTCTGTTTTCTGGAAGGATAATCCTTTGGGTAATGTGGCTTGTCCAATGAACTCTAGGTTACTAATTTCAACAGCACTATTATCTAAATTAACTACAAAGAAGCTGATAATTAATATTGCGATCGCTAGATAAATTATTCTGGGTTGTTTCCAGATTTTCTTTTTCATGAGTCAGGCAAAAAAATCAGATTATTTTCCCAATCTATAGCAAGATATCACGCCTAATTGCAGACAGGTCTAGGGGTGCTGAGGCTAAAAACTTCTCTAGCCAGTCTTTGACTTGACGGGTGGCGCGACAGTCGTCTTCATTGTAGCGGCTGATGATTTCTATTAAACTGCGATCGCCTGTTTCTAACCATTGTTCATACCAGTAAATACACTTGGCACCACTAGCTTCTTGATCACGCCACTCAAAACCTAACCACCTAGCAATAGCTTTGAGGGCGTAACTTTCTATTGGTAAAGCTACAGTTTGGGTTAAGTATTCATAAATATCAATAAACCGATTCAGTAGGGGTTGTACTAATGTGTGAGGAGTACGGTACAACTTGGCTAGACGTTTGACTGTATCTAGTTCGTAAACACAAAAATGATAAATTGGGGCTTCGGGATATTGCCAAACTAAATCTAAAAATTGTTGCCAAATTAATTCTTCTTCTTCTGGCTTCTCTGCTAAAAAAGAATAAAATTCTTCGGTATTGGTTTGCTTATTCACAACCAAAACCCCTAAAAGATAATCTAAATTTAAGTCTGGCTGCGCTTCAATATCAAAGTAGAGTTCTACAGGAGAGTTACTTGTCAGATTCCCATTGGGCGGTGGGAAAGGTAAAATTATCGGTGTTTTTGCTAAAACTGATTGTGCTTGTAGAACTAATTTAGCTGCGACTTGAGCATCAAAACCTGTGAGATTTTCTAAAATAGAGGAACTGGTATTAGCCAAAGATTCTAATGTAGTGATAGAAAGACTTTGTAGTTGGCTGTAACGAATGGGTGTCACTCCAGGTAACAGTGACAGATGTTGCTGAGATTGAGCGATCGCATAACATTGACTATACCAAAGACAAAGATTACACTTCTGACGGGAAATAAATATTTCTGGTACAGTCGTCACCTGTAAACTCTCGATGAACTCCTGCAAAATTGCTTGCATTTGTAAAGTCCACTTAGACAAATCTACTGCATAGTTGGGATTTTTACTACGCAGAATCAGCCAAGCGGTTTGCGGTGCAACACCCTGCACTGTGGCTAAAACTTGGGCGTGAAAAGCGGTGGCAACTTGGTATTCTTGTTTGGGACGCTTACCGAGTTCTATATTGACAGGTTGATATACCCAGTCACCAAAACAAGATTCTCCTGGCTGTTTAACCAGTAAATCGGGACAACTGAGGAGGGTATAGTTGACATCCGGTTCTGCATCTACTAACTGACTGTATTTAGCTAACAGCACTCCTTTATAGATATACTCAACTCCACGCTGCATCAATTCTACAGTAGCGGCTTGTCCTGCTTCCCAGTTGCCTTTGGGATAATTGGGTTGGTGATATGTGTACTGAGCCACAATACTTTGATGATAAGCGTTTTTGTCTTGTTGCAGTTTCAGCAACAATTCACTCGGCGCATCTCGCCGACTTTTGTCACCGTGAATATCTAAAACAGGGCGGCGTTTACAGCGTTGGTATTGCAGAAGGTGTTCAGCATTAATTAACATTCAATCTGGTTAATAGTCATTAGTTAATAGTCATTAGTCATTAGTTATTAGTCATTAGTCATTAGTCATTAGTTTCTCTCCTCCGCTTCCTGCTCCCTGCCTCCCCTGCCTCCCCTGCTGCTTCGGCTCCCTCAATAGTCTCAGAGAATGGGAAACTAAGAAAATGGACTATTTTGAATTTTAAATTGTTTATGACTACTATTTCCACTGCACAGGCTAGGTTGCATCAGCATCGAGAACAATTTCCAGCTTTAGGGAATAAGACTTATTTTAACTATGGTGGACAGGGGGCAATGCCAAAAGCCGCAATGGACACCATTACCCAAACAATAGCGCATATTCAGCAAATCGGCCCTTTTGGCAGTGAGGCAGGGCGTTGGTTAACCGCGCAAATGCAAACTGTGAGAGAAGCGATCGCCTCTGAGTTGAATGTCACACCTGATACAATTGCTTTTACTGATAATGTCACTGTGGGTTGTAATATCGCCTTGTGGGGGATATCCTGGCAAGCAGGCGACCATCTTTTACTGTCTGACTGCGAACACCCTGGTGTAATTGCGGCTACCCAAGAAATTAGCCGTAGGTTTGGCGTGGAAGTGACTACCTGTCCCCTGCAAGCTACGTTAAATGAGGGCGACCCGGTAGCAGTAATTACAGAACATTTACGTCCAAATACTCGCTTAGTGGTACTGAGTCACGTTTTTTGGAACACTGGACAAGTGCTACCTCTAGAGAAAATTGTGGAGGTATGCAGAAACAATCACACTTTCTTACTCATAGATGCGGCCCAATCTGTAGGTGCTTTACCTTTGAACTTAACAGAATTGGGCGTAGATTTCTATGCTTTCACAGGACATAAGTGGTTATGCGGGCCTGAAGGTGTAGGGGGTTTGTATGTGCGTCCAGAGATTCAGGAAAGTTTACAACCGACTTTTATCGGTTTGTACGGAATTATTACCAATAGCCAAGCCCAACCAGTGAGTTGGAAACCGGATGCAAGAAGGTATGAAGTATCTACCCCAGCTTACCCATTGTACTTTGGTTTGAGGGAGGCGATCGCCACCCATCAACAATGGGGAACACCCCAGGAACGTTACGCCCAAATTCGCCAGAACAGTGAATATCTCTGGCGCAGGTTAGCCACATTACCCCATGTTAAATGTCTCCGCACCGCACCCCCAGAAAGCGGTATTGTCTCTTTTCAACTAACTCACCAGCAACCTTTAAAGTTAGTGCAGTTTTTAGATTCCCAAAACATCTTAACCCGTACCATTGCCGATCCAAACTGCATTCGCGCCACCGTTCACTACTTAACTTTAGAGTCAGAAATTGACAAGTTGGTGGCAGCAGTAGAAAAATTTCAATAGTCAATAGTCAATAGTTATTAGTCATTAGTCATTAGTTATTAATCCCCAAGATGAACCGCCCCATTTTATACATAGCTATCACAAACCACGGATTTGGTCATGCTGCCCGCACCGCATCAGTAGCGGCAACAATTCAAAAGTTATGTCCAGAAGTGCTGTTAATTATGGTGACTACCGCGCCCAGGTGGTTACTAGAATGTTATATTGATGGTGATTTTATCCATCGTCCCCGCGCTTTTGATTTAGGTGTAGTACAAGCGGATAGCTTGAAGATGGATAAAGAAGCGACTTTGACAAAGTTGCGAGATATCAAAAAACAGCAAAATTCCTTAATAGCTTCCGAAGTTAATTTTATTCGCCAAAATCGCGTGCAGTTGATATTAGCGGATGTGCCATTTCTTGCGCCTGTATTTGCGAAAGCAGCAGGTATACCTTGTTGGATGATGAGTAATTTTGGCTGGGATTTAGTCTACCGGGATTGGGGCGGCGAATTTGTGCCGATTGCTGATTGGATTAGCGAATGTTATCGAGAAAGCGATCGCTGGTTTCGTCTACCTTTCCACGAACCTTTACAAGCCTTCCCCCATATAATAGATGTAGGCTTAACTGGTGGCACTCCCCGTTACAGTGCCGATGAAATCCGTTCAATTTGGGGAATCACCGCACCACAAGACAAAACAATCTTACTCACCTTTGGCGGTTTAGGATTACAACAAATACCCTACGAAAAACTCCGCCATTTCCGCGACTGGCAATTTATAGTTTTTGATCAGACTGCCCCAGACCTAGCCAATTTTATCAAAATTCATGACCGTAAATACCGCCCTGTAGATTTCATGCCTGTCTGTAGCAGAGTCATATCTAAACCTGGTTACGGAACATTTGCCGAAGCCACCCTACTAGATATCCCAGTTGTCACCATTACCCGTGATGATTTTGCCGAAGCAGCATTTCTAGTAGAAGGGCTAAAGAATTACAATACTCATCAAATCTTGACACCACAGGAATTGTTTAACGGTAATTGGGAATTTCTCCATCAACCAATGCAACCAGCAAAGCAAACACAACCAATTGCCAAAGATGGAAATCAAGCGATCGCACAAACCATCATCAATTATCTCCACACTCAAAAAACCTAACAAAAAAACTCCGCGTACCTCTGCGCTTACCTCAGCGTACCTCTGCGTTTTAAAACTCTTACCCCTTACCAAACATGACTCACCACCAAAAACTGCTCAGAATCACAACAAACGGTAAAACCTTTCACAACATCACCTCAAAAATCGAGACAATAGTTGCCGAATCAGGAATAGAAACAGGACTTTGTACATTATTTTTACGCCACACTTCCGCCAGTTTAGTCATTCAAGAAAACGCCGATCCTGATGTACTGGTTGACTTAGCCAACTTCATGGCGAAACTTGTACCCGAATCAGGGCAATACATTCATGATGCTGAAGGTGCGGACGATATGCCAGCACATATACGGACAGCACTGACTCACACCTCTGAACATATTCCCATAAATTGCGGTCATTTAGTGCTGGGAACTTGGCAAGGAATTTATATTTGGGAACATCGGCAGCGTAGTCATACCAGAGAATTAGTTGTCCATATTTCCGGCTAGATTTGTCAACAAAATCTCAAATAACTGCTGGAGGTTTACAAATTTAGAGTAAACCTTTAGCTTGTTGTGCTTGTCATTTTTCAGCGCAAATAGTTAAGTTTGTTTATTTTAGATTAAAAAATGTCAAACTTAGAGATACAATTAAATTTATTTGCAGCTTTTAGGCTATTTCAATAAAAATGAAGCAAAACATTGTACCCAATAATGCTTTCCAGTTTATTGATGAAATTTTGAATCAACACTCTGTTAATCTATTAACTCTTAATCCCCATAAAAAAATCATGACCAGCTTTGAAGAAATGGGGGAAATCATACCAGAAATTGTTACAGATAAGCAAGTAATTAATGCTCTGCAAAATACATTAGAAAATATAGTTATTTCCCAAGTAATAAATTTCCCAGAAAATATCTTCTGGGATTTTGATTTTATGGTAATTAGTATGCTGAATCAGGCGTTAGAAGCTGAAGAGGGGGCGGTAGATTTTATAGAAATTTTTGGCAAAAAAATGGTAATACTTTCCGAGTTATTTGGTATTAATAATGCAATTAGATTTCGCTATGTCCATGATTTTATTTATGGTTTTGATTGGGCGAGGTGGGTACAAAAAGAGCCACAAAATCGCGGCAACATCCAGCCTTTTAGTTTAATGTTTTTAGATTATCTACTGCTGAAAGGGCAGGAACTGATACAACGCATTCATCTTGGGCAGTCCCAGTATTATAAGTTGTGTGATAACGGTTTTCGCAATCCTTTTGCATTCTCCCGCGAACCAGAAGATGAATATCGTTTATTAACTTATTTAGCGCAAGCCGAACTGATTCCTGTGGCTGCTTGGGATTGGAACGCTTACCCCAGTTGGAACAAACCTTTTCAGGAAATGCGTGAGCAATTAGCATTAGAGTTGAACATTCAACCGCAAAAACATTAATGAAAATTGCTGATTTAATTAGTTGGTTTGAAGCGTGGGCAAATCCAAGCTGGTGCGAAAGTTGGGATAATTGTGGCTGGCAGATAGAGCCGGGTGTGTTACAAGAGTCGGCGAGAGTGTTGGTATGTTTAACCCCAACTTTGGCGGTAATGGAAGAAGCGATCGCCTGTCATGCTAATCTCATCTTTGCCCATCATCCGTTAATTTTTAGTCCTCCCAAGTCTCTCTGCACTGGTGAACCAATTGCGGAAATGGCGCGGTTAGCCTTTACCCACAATATTGGGGTATACTCCGCCCATACGAATTTTGATCAAGTTGCAGACGGTACGGCAGACGTTTTAGCGCAAATTTTAGCACTTAAGGATGTGACTCCCATCGTACCCACTCAAGCCGGTTTAGGTTATGGCAGGGTAGGGTTATTAGAACCATCCTTGACTTTAGAGGAATTACTGACAGTGATTCACAACCGCCTGGCACCTCCAAAGTTAATATTTTCCCCTAGTGCGGACTTACAGCAGACAATATCCAGAGTCGCGGTGTTAGGTGGTTCGGGAGCGAGTTTTATTTCGGCGGTAGCGAAAACAGGCGCGCAAGCTTATCTGACTTCTGACTGTAAATTCCACCAATTTCAAGAAAGCCGCGATCGCAATATAATTTTAATTGATGCTGGACACTATGCCACTGAACGCCCGGCCTGTAAATGCTTAGTACAAAAATTTCAGTCTTTACACTTAGATTGGGTGCAACTCAGCCGCAAAGATGAAGACTTCCGTCAGTTTTTTCCAGGATAAGCCAGCCTAAACCCCGGCAGCAACTCAGGAAAAATACGAATATTCGGTCTTTCCCAATCCCCAATTGTCAGTAAATGTGATCAGGATCACAAAAATTTGTCATTAAAATCACCAATACTGGCTGTTCCATATCAATTAGTAAGAATGGAAAATATTCCAAACTGGAGGTAATCAACCGCTTACTTTACCCCAACTACGATGATTCGCGCACTCATTGAATCTGCCTTCCAAACTGGATATCTTAGTGTTGAATCTGAGGGTTTACTCCATCAAGTGCTGGCTAATAAGTGCTATCAGCCTGAAGATTTGGCAGCTTTGGCAGATTTATATGAAGCTGTGCAGGCAGGTAAAATTAAACGAGAAGGATCTTCGCCAGTGGTTCTAGAGTCTCTCACCTCCTACAAAACTTGCTAATACTGCCCCATTCTGGCATTGATATCGTTAAACTGACTCAGCAAACCATCCTCATCTCAAAACTATTCGGGCTTTATTGTTGAAAACCGTGATGGTCAGCAAAAGAATGAGTTAAGATCAAATACATAGGGGTAACAGTCAAGCCGAAGCCCCAGGCTTCTCAGCAATGCCAATGATTACAAGTAGGCAAATTAAACAACCGCAATCGTCGCTTGATTTGGAGTATTTATTATTACATAATGGTAGGAATGACTTACCAGCAAATATTCATCTGGTGAGTAAAACTGCCGAATGGTTGAACTTCTATGAAGGAGTAGACATTCGCTAAATCACCCTAAAAGAGATAGAATCTTGGTGCAGTAACCACCACTGTATGACCCAAAATTTCCCTAGATGTATTAAACATACGATTAAGTGTTTGGGTCATTGATTCTGAACCGTGAAGCTGACCTCCTAGGGGTGTCATCTGATTGGGGTAAAACCCAAATTTTCAAAAGTTTAACTACGACGTTGTTTAAAAAGGCAGAAGCAGTACATGCTACACCGCAAGATTTATCAACTGTGTTGCGATGGGCGGGAGGTATGTGTTTTCTTGCGGGACCAGCAACGCTGGATAGAACGCGCCCGCATCATCGACATAGAGGGAGATTTAGTTACCCTGCGCTATGAAACAGATGAAGAAGACGAAATTTGTTCTTGGGAGGAGATGGTTCGTCTTGAAAGCATCGGTGCTGTGACTCAAAAATTAGCTTCAGTGCCACGCGGTAATATAGAGCCACTCCTAACTGAAGACTGTCCAGAAGCCGAACGTATCCGCAACCACTATCCTGAATCTAATCCTGAATAAACGCCATCGGGGCTAGAGGCTAGAGGTGTTGAGGCGAGAAGCTTGTCAACAGCTAGTAATCTTGACTCAGCACTCATCACTCCTGTTGTTTATTCATCGATTTATCAATCCTGAGTAAATTATCTTACTCAGGATTGATAATTTGTGAGGACTGGGGACTGGGGGATGAGGAAGCAGGGGAGAGAAGAAAAACTAATGACTAATGACTAATAACTAATGACTATTACCTGCTGGCCGTTCAAAAGCCGGACAATAACCTTCTAAGGTAACTCTAAAGTTATATAATGGTGAAGCCGGATTCCAACACCGTTGTCCTCTTTGGTGTCGGCAGGTACCGCAGCAATCGATATCAGGGGTAATATAGCGATCGCTATTTTGATTGAGCAGTTCTCGTTGGGTTAATCCTCTCAAGACTAATTCTTCCCCTTGCCAACGGGCTTCAATTAAACCGGTATCGGCAAACTGTCGCCAACGGGGATCGGCGGTAATCGCTTCGGGAAGGCTAATGTTAATCACCGTACCTAATTCTGTCAGTTCACCTTCATAGTTTGTCTCTGGGGCGGCTGGTTGTAAAAATGTCTCGCCAATGGGCAATTCTACCAGCGTCCCTGGTAATGGTGAATGAACGTGGTAGCGGTTTTGTAACTCCTCTAAACTGGTTAAGTCTGCCAAGTAACTAGAGGAACCATGCACAAACACAACATGTTGCGGACGCAAGTTGTGAATTAACTGGGTAGTACCAGGGCCATCACTATGTTGTGCTAGGAGATAGGTTTCGATGGTTGTAGGTGTGGCATATTGTTTGTTAATATTGACATCAATTTTTTCTGGTAATAAAATTAGCCATGGCCCGGTTTCCGGTTGGCAGTATTGGTTAAAATCTGCTGTGATATCTGTGAGGACAATACAGGGAGATTTGCCCACAGTGGCGTGATGTTCTGGCAGCAACCGCCGCATCCGGGGACGGACTCGTTCATCCCAAAACAAGGGCTGATGGCGGGCAAAGTTTTGTACTGATGGGGGTAAATGCGGTAATAATTCCAGGTAAGCATCGCATCCTATAGCCACAGCACCATCAACCCAGATATCTAAGTCTCTGCCGGTGAAATGGTGATGAGAACGCAGCAGCATTAAGAGTTCTTGCCCTAAACCTAAAGCGGGTGTGGGAATTAGCACAGAACAACCATCTGCGATCGCCCGATTAATTCGTTCGGCTAGTTGGTTTTCTTGGTTGCGGCGGTGGGGGTGACGGGATGTACCATAAGTGCCTTCAATAATCAACACATTCAAATCCATTCCCCGCAGTTCTTCTAACCGCAAACCTTCTACTAACCGGGAATTTGATAAGAAAAAGTCTCCTGTGTATAGCAGCTTATACAGACGTTGCTCTGTGGTATAAGTGAGGAGAATGGCTACTGCCCCTGGTAAATGCCCAGCCGGAAAGATTTCCACAACTAGCCCATCATGTAGTTCGATAGGCGATCGCAATGGTAATGCGTGACAAAACTGGGGAATTGTTTGAGCTTCTTGATCTAGCCAATTCAAAGGTAGCAATTTACAGGTGACTTCACTGGCATAGATGGGTAAATTCGGGAAAGCTTGATGCAGAGAGAGTAACCCTCTAGCATGGTCTGGGTGGGCATGAGAGACTAAGACTAAATCTGCTGGTAACTCTGTGGATGTGGTGACACTCTTTTTTAAAGATGAAATGTCCGCCATCCCACAGTCTAGCAAGATGCGATGTGGCCCCATCCGCACCAATAAACACACACCCTCATCGTGATGTTGAACACTATAGGGAAAACATTCTAGTTCAGTTGCTGTTTCCTGTGTATCAACACGAGAGTGTTCTGACAACTTATCTCTCATGCTTCCTTCCCCTCCAACCTCATTGTCATTGACATATCCCAAACGCCCCGTTTTATGCGGATTTGGGTTTTATAGCCTAGGGGTAAATTGCGTAGTGCCTCCCTAAAGCCTATGAATTTGGATTGTAGATTGGAGAGGACACCTCTTGCTAACCCGCACTGGTTATCAGAACCTCAGTCACGAGAAACTGTTGATTAACCCTCAAACCAAGGGACAAGGGAACTTGCCTTTTATTGTTGTGTGATCAATGAGCAGAGCCATTACCGTGGTAGTTGTCTGAATCATAAAATCCGTTTTTCGTCCCAAAAAACAGGCACGAAATCGTAAATATAACAGTTAAACCCACTAAAATAAGCTTTACTTCCATTGGATTATAACCCTCTGATAAATACTTTTTTATATTAATAGCTTGATTCACGCCTCTAGCGGAATCCCCAGAAAATCTTTACTATGGTCAGGTTGATTGGGGAATAGGTAGATTTACTCTATTTAGTTTAGATTGTAAAACTTTTCGGCTCTCCTGTCCATCGATGTAATAAGCCGTTACAAAGCATGAATTACCGTGGGGGTAGGCAGAAAAAGAAAGAGACCAACTTGTAACCACACCCACAACTATGAATATTTGTGACTGAGTTTTTATAAAAATAAGTTTAAATTATCCTTATGTCAGGATACAAAAGATTTATTTACTTATCAACACTTATGAGGCCACACTCTAACCAAGCTATTTGAGAAGATGTTGGAACAGTATTGCTATTAACATCAAAGTCTTGGAAACCTCACCAGCCTCTTTTCTACAAGAAGATGGTGAAATATGTAAAGACGTTTCATGAAACGTCTCTACATTTCTAAAGTTGAGAATGGAAGAAGGGTTTTTAGTATACTTTGAGAATTACCAAACTTCTTCTAATTCCTAGCCTGTTGAGCAGAAAATTACAAAAGTTGGGTTTGAGTTTTGGGTTGAGTGGACTCTCACCGAAACACAAAATATAATTTATACTTGTGATTTGATGTTAAGTTAGCTCAAGGGTTGGAGTTTATACTTTCTCAAGTTGCTTTTCTTTTTTGGAATAGCGAGTTTTAAGAAATCCTCCAAAGCCTACACCTAGGGCTAAACCTGTCATTGTCAGAGGTTCAGGTACAGCAGTTGCAGATATACCAAAAGTGCCACTACTGCCACTTTGTTCTCCACTCATCACGGCGGTGGCAAAAGTTGTGCCGTTAAAATCAAATCTCCCAGTAACCTGGTCTAGAGTTACTACAACAGTATCATTTCCTAATACTGTTCTAGTCAGGCTACCAGGGTCTAGGTGAAAAGCCAGTAGGCCATTTATTCCGTCTAAAGTAACATTACCAAAATTAGCGAAGTTATCAATAGCTCCAAAGTTATAGACAGCAGAACTGGGTGCTGTGTTACTAACATTTGCAAGGTCAGCGATGGTCAAAGCGATGTTTTGCAAAGTGGCTGTCGTGTTTCGCAAATCAAAAAAGCTACCGTTAGAGTTGTTACTAACTGTACCTGAAGCATTCGTCCATGTAATGGCAGTATTTGCAGGAGTTTGGTTGTTAGGACCTAAGTTAGCATCGCCACGAATGCTGATGTTCCCGTATAGCTGAATGGCCAAAGCAGCAGAAGGGGCAAAGGATACAACTGTGGCTGTTGCGGCTGCCATAGTTGCCCCAAGGAATAAAGATTGAAACTTGTTCATAAGATTCCAGTTTGTGGTTACGAGATTGGCGATCGCTGGTATCAACTAACAATACATTCTCACTTCGATATCAGTCATGTAAATTACATGATGTTTGCTGAAAATTCTTAATAGATACCAGTATATTTACGTGCCAGTATCACATAATCATCTTTAATTAGCAATCATATTTTTTATAGTTTATTTAGGAATAAATATATATTATTTTTCTCTATTTTCAGAGGAAAATATGGGTAAAATTTTTGTTAATCAAATCTCTAATTTAATCAATAAAAATACAGTAATTTTATAACTAAAATTGCATTTATCTGATATGTAATCACGAAAATAAAACTGATTTTCTTGATTTAAATAATATGATTCGGCTGTTATAAGTTTCTTTATGAAGCTGCAATATCACCCCAGCGAATGCCCCGACTGCCTAGAGGGGACTACAGGGGGTTCTAATCAAGCCCGTCTTGATAGAGCATCGGGATGAGAGTCTGTAGTGAGAATTGCTAAACAAAGATACCCGACGTTTGAAAGCAGTCGGGTATGTTGGGGATAACAAATAATCTGGGACTGTTATCAGTATGTAGAGAAAAATAATTTTTTTTGTTAAAACCTTCAAGCCTGTGGTGTAATCAGACTAGCCCTATGGGTGGCACTATCCCAAACTATCCAATTACAAGAATTATCTACCTCAGAGGGATTTTTCGTCACCTTAAAATAAAGCTTATTTCCACCCTTGACTTCAATAGCGAAGTCAGCGTTTTGAGCATAGACAACTATAAACCCTCGATCTCGCAGACAATACATAGCCCAGGCTTTTAATGATTGTTTATGTGGTTCGTGGGGAATGGCTGGCTTTGTGATTACGTCTTCAATAACTTGAAATATCTGCATTGACATACTATTATTGTGGGTCGCAACGAATTTCAATCATAAAGCCATCAGGGTCATAAAAATACACACCCCTACCAGTAGGACGACTGACTGGGCCATGAGCTATCTGAATTTGATTGTCTCGCAAAACTGCCACAGCTTGCTCAAATAATTCTGGGTCAATGTCAAACGCTAGATGATATGCTCTGGTAAAACTCTGTTCTGGGTTGGGATGGGGTGGGGTTAAATCCGGTGTCCCAAATAAATCTAAAATCGTACCATCGGGAGTGATGAAATTAGCAACTTTCCCCGATGCTACCAGTTCTACCAATGTTGTAGGGATTTCATCCCCAGTCAGTTCATGCAAACCCAGGATATTGCCATAGAAATGTCGAGATGCTTGCATATCTTGAACATTGAGGGCAATATGATGCACTTTACGCAAATTACCAGGTGCAAGGCAGCTGTTGACGGCGTTGGAACTAGATAACATGGCGGTTTAGAGAATCACCGGAGTTGGGTTTGTAGTTAGGACTGAAGTCCTGATTTTGAGAGAGGACTAAAGTCCTCACTACAAACAATGAAAGTTTTGGTGGGAATACGGTCAGTATTTCACCTATGAGTACAATTATATCAGTATTTCCGTGTACAGGATACTATTTGGCGGTGCTGGGTTTAAGAGCTAATAACATCTCCAATTGACTGGTAGATTTATCGGGACTGGTAGCGGTAACACCCAAACCACGAATAGAACTGAGAATAGCATTAGCTTCTGGGGGTATGGATTGAGTTGGTGCGGCAAAACGATTAACTAAGGACATGGTTTTGTCCATATCTAGGTAGAAGTAACCACCATTGGGTTTTTGCAAGGAAGCAGTGATGGCTTTAAAGGTATCGCTGTTTTCCAAAGATTGATTTTTGTTATTTGCCAGTGCTTCTGCTACGGGGCCGCCAACAGCTAAAAATACAGTATCTTGATCTAACCAACCGTGGGCGAATAAAGCACCTTGTTGCGGTATTTGCCATTCTGTGATATTTTTACCACCAATATTTCTGGTGGTGACATTAATTGTTTGGGCTTTGGCGAGATTATCTAATTTAGTTAAGGTAGCTTCGGCGGTTTTGCGATCGCTCGTATCAAAAACCATTGCACCCCCAAAACCTATACTAGCTAGTATACCTTGATTCGAGGGGATAGCGGCAAAGGCAAATTCCCCATTCATCCAACCAAAAACTTCTTTATCTAGGTCGATATTGACTAATTGGAGTTGTCCCCTGGCTTGTTCTAAAACTTGATTAAATTCGGGATATTCTTGAGATTGTGCTACCAGTGTTGACCAACTTTGACTGATTCCTTGGCCACTAATTAAAGCAAAAGTATCGCTGGGAAATTGCCCGACTATTTTAGAGGGAGAATTTTGATATTCAAACTTGTTGAGTTGGGGATCTAAGTTAGCGATCGCCTTTAATCTTAACCCAGCGTCATCCACACCCACAGCCGCTACCACTGATTTTACCTGTTGTAGCTGTTTTAAGGTTTGCGGTGTCAAGCTAGACTGGGGATTGGCAGCCACAAGTTGCTGGATCATACCCGGATAATCTGGGATGTAAACTTGAGCCAAGGAATTCTTCACATCTACATTTTTAGCCAAAATGGTATTCGCACCTGCTTTATTAGCCAAGGAAGGTTGACCTTTAAAAGCATCAATTGATTGTTCAACTGCTGGTTTTTCAGGAGAAAATACAATATAGCTATTATTTAAAACCGCCGTGTAGGTTGCCTTACCATTTTCTGACGCGGTTTCGGTAATTTTTTCGCCTTTATAATCAGTTTCTTTAGTTTTTACCCCTTTTTGTGCCTTTAATTTATTGGCAAAGTTTAAAGCACTCAGTTTATCTTTAATCCCCAATACCATTAAGACTTGTGGTTCTTGCTGTCGCTTAATTGGTGTTGGTGTTGCCGACGATTCTGTATTCAATTGGTTGGTTTTAGTGGGGTTTGGCGGTAACACAGCCATCATTACCCCACCCACCCAAGGTTTAATATCTTTTTCGTAAGTAATGTTACTATCACTCAACAAATCTTGATTCAAACTTTCAAAACCTTGAGCCAGTAACTTTTGTGCTTCTGGTGTACCGAATTGCTGCAACTTCGCCCAGGCTTGGGGGTCTGTAGTAATATAGGTAGCCATGTATGCAGAAGCAGGTACAAATTTAGCACTACTTAAAGCACCTGAACCATCACCAGAGGGGCCTTTGAGATATATATAAGCTGCTACACTTCCTGCGACAACTACAGCAGCACCAACCGCAGGAATTAAAAACTTGGATTTAGTTTCGGGCATTGTTATGATCCTCTTTTCCTCAAATTGTGACTGAGGTTAACAAAAACGTCATTGTAGAGTTTATGGAATTATTTCGTGATATGTACTGATTTTTCCGAATTAACTGGTAGAAATATGCAATTTCTGCCCTATTACTAGACAAAGACACCAAAAAATACTACAAAATCCTGACCAGTAAATCCGCAACCGAAATAGTCAAAATCAAAAAAAATAGCTTGGTGGAAACCAACAAGCTATCCTAAGCTATGGAAATAGTTTCCAGCTTTGATAGTTCATGAATAGCAACATGAGGTGCAGAGTATCCTGATTTGTCAGAGAAAATTGATACTCGACGCATTTGAGCATCAGTGTCTGTTTTCGCTGGCAGAGTTGACTGCACAGGACAAATAAGCGATATATTTTGGAAAATATATACAACTAGAAGTTTCAGTATAAAAGGTCAGTCATCATCAATGCCTCACTCTTATTATTTTGATACAGAAAATAACGGACGTAAATCTTTTGAGTTACCTGGGGCGAAACCCCACTACAATCCAGATCGCCCTGGACAGGTAGAGCATATTTTTCTGGACTTGAACTTGGATATTCCCAAGCAAAGTTACCAGGGTGTTTGTAATATTCGGCTATCACCGATACGTAACGGTATTGACCGCTTAACTTTAGATGCGGTTAACTTGAATATCGAGTCTGTACAGGTAGATGAAGTAGGGCAAAGCTTTGATTATGACGGCGAACAGCTAACTATTGAGCTATCTGAGCCTACCAAAGTCGGGAAACGGTTATTGATTGCGATCGCCTACTCTGTGGAAAAACCCCAACGTGGTATTTACTTTATTCAACCAGACGCACACTACCCCGACAAGCCCATTCAAGTCTGGACTCAAGGAGAAGATGAAGACTCTCGCTTCTGGTTTCCCTGCTTCGACTACCCCGGACAACTATCCACTTCGGAAATTCGTGTCCGTGTTCCCAAACATTTAATCGCCATCTCTAACGGCGAATTGATTGAAGCTAGAGAAGATGGCAATGACAAAATCTACCATTGGTCACAACAACAAGTACATCCTACCTACTTAATGACGCTCGCTGTTGGTGATTTCGCGGAAATTCGGGAAGAGTGGCAAGGTAAACCCGTTACCTACTACGTAGAAAAAGGACGGGAAGCAGACGCTAAACGTAGCATGGGAAAAACTCCCCGCATGATTGAGTTTCTGAGTGAAAAGTATGGTTATGCTTACCCTTTTCCCAAATACGCCCAAGTTTGCGTCAGTGACTTTATCTTTGGCGGGATGGAAAACACTTCTACCACCCTGTTAACAGACCGATGTCTATTAGATGAACGCGCCGCTTTAGATAACCGCAATGCTGAAAGCTTAGTGGTTCATGAACTAGCACATCAATGGTTTGGTGATTTATTAGTCATTAAGCATTGGTCTCATGCTTGGATTAAGGAAGGGATGGCTTCTTATTCCGAAGTGATGTGGACAGAACAAGAGTATGGTTCGGAAGAAGCAGCTTACTATCGATTATTAGAAGCTCGTAGTTACCTGAGTGAAGATAGTAGCCGCTACCGTCGCCCAATGGTAACGCACATTTACCGCGTCGCTATTGAACTGTATGACCGCCACATCTATGAAAAAGGGTCTTGTGTTTATCATATGATTCGCGCGGAACTGGGCGAAGAATTGTTTTGGCCAGCAATTCAGACTTTTGTTCAGAATCATGCTCACCAAACGGTGGAAACTATCGACTTACTGCGAGCCATAGAAAAAGCCACGGGTCGAAATCTGGCTTTCTTGTTTGATCAGTATGTTTATCGTGGTGGTCATCCTGATTTTAAGGTGGCTTATAGTTGGGATGGTGAGGCGAAGTTAGCAAAACTGACGGTGACGCAAACCCAAGCCAAAGACAATAATAGTAAAGAGTTATTTGATTTAAAGATTCCCGTTGCTTTTGGCTACACCCAACCAGGGAAAACAGCAAAACTGCAAACTTTTACAGTCAGAGTACATGAACGGGAACAGAGTTTTTATTTCCCATTAGCCAAGAAACCAGATTTTATCAGCTTTGATGTGGGGAATAATTTTCTCAAGACTGTCTGTTTGGAGTATCCCATCCCAGAGTTAAAAGCGCAGTTAGTAGCTGACCCAGACCCGATTTCTCGGATTTATGCAGCTACAGCTTTGGCGAAAAAAGGCGGATTAGAAGCGATCAAAGCTTTAGCCGCAGCTTTGAAACATGATCCATTTTGGGGTGTGCGGGTAGAAGTAGCTAAAGAATTGGCAGAGATTAAGTTAGATCAAGTTTTTGATGGGTTAGTTGCGGGTTTAGAAGATGAGAATGCTTATGTGCGACGGGCGGTATTAGAAGCATTGGGAGAAATTAAAACTCGCGCTAGCTATAAGGCTGTAAAAAAGGTAGTTAAAGATGGCGATCGCAGTTACTATGTGGAAGCTGCTGCTTGTCGGAGTTTAGGAGCGATCGCAGCTGCTAATTTAGAAGATAAACCCAAAGAAGAAAAGGTGATCAAACTTCTACAATCTGTTTTAGCAGCAAGAGCCGGTTGGAATGAAGTTGTTCGCAGTGGCGCAATTGGGGGTTTAGCAGAACTGAAAACTTCAGCAGCAGCCCTAGATTTGTTACTGGAATACACTAAAAATGGTGTGCCGCAACCCTTGCGTTTAGCAGCAATTCGTGCATTAGGTAAAATTTCTGTAGGTCAAAGTCCGGTTAATTTAGAACGGGTAGTAGACAGACTTGCAGAACTAGCCAAAGAAACCTTCTTTTTGACGCAAATGGCGGTAGTAGCATCCTTGGGGCAAATGGAGACACCCAAAGCATTAGGAGTGTTGCGATCGCTAGCCAATCAAACAGCAGATGGGCGTGTGTGTCGCTCTGCCGAAGAACAAATTACCAAGGTGCAGAAAAACATAGGTACAGACACAGCCCTGCGTCAGTTACGGGAGGAACTTGATCAACTCAAACAGCAAAACCAAGAACTCAAAAGCCGTCTAGAAAATTTAGAAGCTAAATCTCAGACTGTTAAACATTAGACTGGGGACTGGGGAAAAATCAAGTCAAAATTTTGGACTTTTGACTTGTTTTATGCCCCCTGTCCCATGACTAATAACTAATGACTAATAACTAATGACTAATAACTAATAACTCAATTTCCAATGGGTGGAGCTAGAGGAGCGCGTCTTCTGCTTCCACCTCCGCCAATGCTATTTGGGCCATTGTTATTGATGATGTAAAGATTTTGAAATATTCTCATCATATCTTCGTAGAAGACTCCGGTTGAGGTATTAAACTCATAGCCGTAGGCTTGACGAAACTCATCAGTAACGCCTTTCTCCATAGCTATATAATGAGCGTCCCAGGCTGCGTCATCAACCACATAGCCACCGTAATCTTGCAGTGCATGAAAAATCTTTTTGGCGGCTGGTGTTTTTAATTGGAGAGTGGATTCAGACATAAATGGCGGAATTGCCAAGAGCGTTCCTTCCACTAAAGCCGGGTTTGTACCACCATAAGTAGTTGCTGCATAGCTATCAGCTCTGTCGGCTGGCCAGCGATATCCAGGCACACTTGCAGAATAATACAAATATTTTTTGGCCCATAGCAACAACTTGAGAGTGTGCCGAATTGGTTGACTACCTGTGAGTTCACCTTTGCGAATAGAGCCACCTATAGAAGACAGTCCTGAGCCAAAATGCGCTCCACCTATTCCCTGACCATATATATTCACATCAGGAGAATAGCGTTGACCATATATAGGCCCTCCTTGTACACAGCGAGCTAAAGGCGAAAGTTGTACCAAAGTTTGACCATCCGGCATGAGAAAAGCAGAAACATTATTTGGGGTACTATATGGCTCCAGTGTAGCGTCGGGAACAATTAAACTATCAGGAATCGGTAAGTAGAAATTCAGAAAATTACTACCCGAACATCTTTGAGTCCAGCTACCATTCGCATAAACAGGACGTTTGGGATCAGCAGTATTTACCTGGAAAAAATGCTCGTCATCTGATAATATCCTTCCCGCTTTTTGAATCTTGGCTGGTATGTAACGCGCACCTGAGCCAAGCGGCATATTCCAAATTGATGTGGACGAAAAGGGCCATTGAAATTTGTCTCGTGTCGTGGGGAAGCTAGATGTTGCTGGCAGAGTAAACAAAAGTGTAGCTATCAGACTTGCTAACACCGCGAATATACGTAGTCGCCACTGGCGTTTATAGAGTTTTGAAAGGAAAGACATGAATTTAGCCTGTAATCATTATAACAACATGGGAATATACATAAAGTTCCCATTTGCGCCTGATAACTAACAAGCAACTAAAAATTGCTGTACTTTTATAAAGTATAATTAAGAAGAAGATACAAAACATTTGGGCAGTAGACAACAGCTAAACCGCCAAACTGCTGCTATATGTTCTATATCGTTTTTTTTATAAAAAATTATTGATATCCTCAGCAGCGTAACAGCTTGCAGTTCAAAAAACCAACAAAATTGTAAATTTTCCAGTAGTAGAAGAGGCAAACAAAGGCGTGGGTCAGTATCAACCTGGTCAGCTAAGACGCTACAATCCAGACGCGATCGCTCGTTATTATCGCTATCGCCCTTGGCAGGTTTGGGGGCGGTTAATAACAATAACTTGGTCTTTTGCAGTATTTGTTTTCGGTCTGAAATGGGATGAATGGCAAAATCAGGTCGAGCAGAACCGAGAAAAACGGGCTACCCAGTTAAGAGAGTTACTCACCAAGCTAGGCCCGACATTTATTAAAGTTGGTCAAGCCCTGTCAACCCGTCCTGACTTAATCCGCAAAGATTTCTTAGAAGAACTGATCAAACTACAAGACCAATTACCAGCGTTTGATAATGCGATCGCCTATCAAATTATCGAAACTGAATTAGATAAGTCAGTTTCTGAGATTTTCAGTGAACTGTCGCCTGCTCCAGTCGCGGCAGCTAGTTTAGGTCAAGTGTATCGCGGTCGTTTGTTCACTGGTGAAGAAGTAGCGGTAAAAGTACAACGTCCGTACTTACGCCCAGTTCTCACCCTCGACCTGTATTTAATGCGTTGGGCTGCTTCTTGGTTAGCCCCTTGGCTACCTCTGAATCTCGGTCATGATCTAACTTTGATTGTGGACGAGTTCGGCACTAAGTTATTTGAAGAAATTGACTACCTCAATGAAGGTCGGAATGCGGAAAAATTTGCGAACAACTTCCGCAATGATCCCCAAGTCAAAGTTCCGATGATTTACTGGCAATTTACCAGTAGTCGGGTTTTAACGTTGGAGTGGATTAACGGCTTCAAGCTAACCGATACAAAACGAATTAAAGAAGCAGGTTTAGATCCAGAAGCAATCATCCGTATTGGTGTCACCTCTGGCTTACAACAATTATTAGAATACGGCTTCTTTCACGCTGACCCCCATCCTGGTAATTTGTTTGCGATGCCTGATGGTCGCATGGCTTACATTGACTTTGGCATGATGGATCAGTTGGAGGAAACCACCAAGGAAACGCTAGTTGATGCAGTAGTGCATCTGGTGAATCAAGACTACAACGATTTAGCGACAGATTTTGTCAATCTGGGTTTTTTAACTCCAGACACCAATATTGCTCCCATTGTCCCGGCATTAGAGGCGGTTTTAGGCAATGCCATTGGTAAAAATGTCGGAGACTTCAACTTTAAAACTATTACCGATCAGTTCTCAGAACTGATGTATGAATATCCGTTTCGCGTCCCTGCCAAGTTTGCTTTAATTATTCGTTCTCTGGTGACGCAGGAAGGGATTGCTTTGAGTCTCAATGCCAATTTCAAAATTGTCGAGGTGAGTTATCCTTATGTGGCTAGGCGGTTGCTGACGGGAGAATCTCCCGAACTCAGGCGGCGATTACTGAATGTCTTATTTAAAGATGGTAAATTTCAGTGGCAACGCTTGGAAAATTTAATTGCGATCGCCCGCACCGATGGTAATTTTGATATATTGCCTACCGCCAGAATGGGGTTGCAATATCTACTATCTGATGAAGGTAAATTTCTCCGCCGCCAGTTGGTACTAGCACTAACAGAAGATGATCGACTCCACACAGAAGAAGTACAACGTTTGTGGCTTCTAGTTAAAGATGACATCAACCCCAATCGGCTGTTAAATGTAGCAATGGGTTTACTAGCAGATTTATCTAGAGAAGGAGTAGCTGCTATTCTACCTCAAGCTACATCTTTAGCATTTTTTGATGACAAAACATCAAAAAATCAACAGTAAAAATCAAAGTTTTTACTCGCTCATTGAGACCATTTATTTTTTAATTTTTGGGAGTCTTCATGTACTATTATCCTCTGCAACCGCCATATTTTCTACTATTTGTGGGCTTGTTTATGGCAATAACTTCTGGTTTTGCTTTATCTGGCACACTGCAATCAATTGTCCAAAAATGGCAAAAGAATAATCCAGAAAATCCCTTAACTAATGCTGCATTCCGAAAAAGATTATCTGTACCTTTTCTGGGAATTACGGCGGGAGTTTGTTTATTTATGGCTTCAGGGTTAGAAATATTCGGCTTTCCCTCCTTTCTGGCGTTAGGAGTTGGTTTACCCCTGAGTATTTTGACTTGCTTATTAGTGTGGTTGCAGTTGGGAAGTATGCTCACATTTGCACAACGTCAAGGACTGCGATCGCTAGATTTAGATTCTTTACCCTAAATACATCAGGCTAACCCCTGCTTTTTCCTAGTCCGCCCATGCGGACTTACACCACTTGAGAGATAAATCAGGTACACATTTAATATCATCAATCTTGTGGGGTGGGCAGGAAAGCCCGCCCTTATGTACTTCACTCAGATGAAATTTACTGTATTTATGTAAAATTTTAGTGATTTACTCATTTTTTTTCGGGAAAATTACGAGACTTTAACTGAATTTTCTGATTTTTTGGTTTGAAAAAATTTCTAGCCTTCTCTTGCCAACGCTGGAATTGACTTGGACGCTTAAAATTTTTTGGTCTGGCTTCAGGTGACTTTAAGTAGCGATAATGTAGGAAAACATCACGATAGGGAATACCAACATCTTCACCGCTACAAAGCCGCGTAAAATCTGAAGCATATACACTCATGTAATGAAGATAAGTTATCTGTTTCCCTTTATCGTAAAGAATATTATCTACAACATCAAATTTAGAAGACCAATGACATCCAGTTCCTTCACCATGATAAGCATAATTATAATAGGAAATTCCACTACGTAAAACTAAATAGTTGATCAGCGTTTGATCAGATGCAATCCAATGTAATACATCAGCTTCACCTGATTCCAATTTATCTAGTAAGTCTGCTAACATTGTCTGATCAAAAACCGAGTTTTTAGAAGCAAACCAACCAGAACAAAAAACATCATTTCTGATGTTTTCTCTTTGAAAAACTTCCTTGATTTTTTCTTCTGTCCAATTAAAAATATAGTGGAGATCGGATTTATATTGAAAATCATTTGTCAGCCAATCATACTCATCTAACCTTTGGTAAACTTCATCCAGTGGCTTCATCAAAAGTGTATCACCATCAAAGAAGATAAACTTGTCAAACATTCCATCTAGACAGCAAAGTTTACGGTATCTTTGAGTGCGGAAATTAGGTGGTAAACCCTGTTGTTTCATTAATTCTTGTGATCTAGTATGGGCTTGACATACACGACTCCCAAATTCTTCCCAACGAGCTAGAGAAGCAGCGTCATCAAATAAGGTGACATTTTTTCTAGTCTTAATCTCTGCCTTGACTTTTTCTAATCTATGATCATAGGGAATCACACAAACAGGAATTTCTCTACCAGCATTAACTTCTATACTGTTGAGTAAAGCTACTAATTGGTCATAAACTACGTCATTAGCTAGGGTGTAAATACCGTTAACCATAGGAATACTCCTTAATATTGAATTCAGTTATTTAATTAAAGAAAATAAACGACTGGTGACTTTAGGAACCAAGGCAAATTTACCATGATGTAGATAACGATAGTGTTGCCATAATTGCCAATAAGGACTACCAGGCTTCATTTTTATCCCTGCCCAATGCAGATATTTTAGTCGTTTTCCTTTGTCATAAAGCATATAATTTTGTTGTTGGAAATTGGGAGAACCTGCCCAACTACCAGCACCTCCCCCTGGAATTTTGACGAGATTGCCACGTTTGGCAATTAATTTGAGAACTAAAAAATTTAGAATAGGTTGGTCTGTAACTCCTTCTGTAAAATCAAAATATTCTCGATGTTCTGCACATTCGCGTAGTGTAGCTTCCATTTGTTCCTGAGTTATAATACCCTTGCGTGAACCCCAAAAGCCACTATTAAATACATCTTCTAATTGTGCGTCTGTAAAAATTTGTTGCTCTTTGACTAAGGGTGAAAAGATATTTCTTAGCTTGTCATTAGCATGGTGATAGTCACAGCAGAAGAAATCAACTTCTGAAAGTTTGTCTAAATTATCGGCAATTTTTTCAAAGACAACAATATCCGTGTCGATATAAATGAACTCATCTAAAGGGCCAAACCATGCTACCAATTTACGCATTTTGTTTGGTAGAGCTAAAAAATCTTGAGCAAAAATTTCTCCTATACGATTGGTAAATTCCTCGACAAGTTGGAGATAGGGAAAAACTTGTACTTGATGTAAACTAGACAGTGTATCTGCTACTTTCTGAGAATTTTCATTAAATGGTATGAGATAAACTGGAACTTCTAAATCGTAACAACGAATGCTATTGAGGAGTGCGATCGCATTCTCAATTACGCGGTCATTAGCAACTATATAAATTCCCCTAGTCATAAATAATCCTTATTTGATTAAATTGATTTTTTTCAAAGCTCTTGTCAGTAAATTCGGTGCTGGAGCTTGATAAGACTGTGCAGTAGTGGTGAAATTTGGACGGTTTTCTGGTTCGTGCAAATAACGGTAGTGCAGGAATAAATCTCGATAGGGAAAATCAATATTTTCACCTGCACATACTGCTTGAGTCACTTGAGGAGGAACTCCAATATAATGCAGGTAAGTAAGTCTATTACCTTTGTCATAAAGAATATAATCTTGTTCTTCAAAGTGTTTAGAAGTAGCAGAACAGCCTGTTTTTTGATTCTCTGGTAATTGTTGAGCAAAGTTATAAGTTTTCAATCCAGACTTCATCACCATATAATTGAGCAGTGGTTGTTCACCCGCACCGCCATACAAAATTTCGGCTTCACCATTTTGGAGATTTTCTATCAGCCAATCTGTTTGTTCTGAATTAAACAAGCCACGTTTTGCGCCATAGAATCCTGAACAAAATATTTCTGTATTGAGGCGTGATTGGGGGAAAACTTGCAGTAATTTAGGTGATTTGGTATTATATATTTTACTAATATCTTTAAATTGAAAATCGTAAACAATAAAGTCATAAACATCTAGCTGATGAAACACTGCATCCAGTGAATTCATAACTAAGGTATCTGCATCTAAGTAGATAAATTTATCGAAAGGGCCATCAAAAGCACAAAAACGACGGTGTGCGCCATAGAGACGGTGTTTACTAGGATTCATCCGTTCTGCTGCTGCTTTTAGCATAAATTGATCCCAACGATTAATCGATGCTTGATCATCGTAAAGAAATACATTAGGACGTTTAGCTATTTCCTCAGCAATGCGTTGTGTTTGCTGATCAAAAGGATAAATACAGACAGGGGTTTCTTTGCCTAATATCACATCAATACTGTTGAGCAAAGCCACTAATTGATCGAAAACATAGTCATTAGCGAGGGTGCAAATACCATTCATAATTTCTTAGGATTGAGAAACAAAATTAGACAGCCAATTGAGCAGATTTAATTTATGTAAAATGATTTGACGGGCTTCGGCGATCGCATCCTTAGCCGCATACCAAGCATCAGGAGTTGCAGTTACTTCTTTGATATAAGCAATACCTTTTTCATCTAAACTAGGTAAGCGTAAAAAACTACCTGGTGGTAATAACTTATCAGCCGCCGCACCACCATAATAAATTGGTAAACACCAAGCCAGCAAAGCATCCCATAATTTTTCGCTGACATACCAATCGTTTTCAGCATAATTTTCAATGGATAAATTGTAATAATAAGGAGACATTCCATACCACTTATTACCCAATTCTCCTGATGATTCTGCCCATTGAGGTAAATCGCGTCCATACAAATGACACTGAACTTCACTAGATTGCAGGAGTTCTAAAAACTGCAATCGACGACGATGATTAACACTGCGGTTAATTCCAGAAGTAATCCAACTGCAAGCAGAAACTTTTTCGGGTATGGGCATTTCATTGAGTTCCCGAAATGAGTTGCTATGATACCAAATAGCTGGCATATAATCAGGAGTAGGAGCAAAATCATCCGGGCCTGAAACATACCCACAATACTGTTTTGCTTGTTGATAATTGTGCTTAGTAGTTTCAATTACCTCATCTAATGGCGGTTCTCGTAACAGATAAATTATCCTTTCTTGGGGTACATTTCTGATGAGGGATTCCACATTAATTTTTGGTTTTGGGTGTTTTCGTCGTAATTTATCTAGCCAAGATTGTGGCTGGTTTTTTTTAGGGAAATCAAATTGATACATCAGCAAAAAATCTGGTTTTTCCGCCAATGCTTGCATTTGGATATTTCCCCAAACTCCAAAGGTATGTGGAGTTTGTTGCCATAACCAATCACCTCTTTTGTTAAGATTACGATAACCGCTAATCATTCCGACAGTTTTTAAAGACATTTTCCTGGTGAGTTATTAGTGAATACTTAAAATGGAGTTGGTTGATTTATCCTGTGATGGCAGGAAGCAAAGATTGATCAACATGGCTGAGAATTTTAGCGGCGCGATTTTCCCAAGAAAATTGCTTGACAAACTCAATCATTTTCTCGTAACCATCTATCTTTCTAGGATGAGTTTCTAACACCTGTTGCAGACAAGCTACAAATTGACTAGGGTTATCAGGTTCACACCAAGCAGCAACTGCCGGGGTATTTTCAAACTCAATTAATGAGGGAATTCTTGTGGCAACAATCGGAGTACCAGAGGCTAAATAATCAAATAGCTTCAGGGGAGAAGTGAAAGTTGCTGCTTTTCCTAAACAATGTGGATGAGCTAAAATGTCCGCAGCTTGCAGCAGAGAGGGTAAATCATTATGTAAGACGTAGCCCAAAAATTTCAAATTATTAACTTGCTGATCTTTTACCAATTGCTGATAGTATTCCACCTCCTCTGGTTTACCTCCTGCACAAGCAAATTGTACATTGGGCATTTCTTTAGCAACATCAATTAGTAAATCAATTCCTTTAAATTTCTGTAATGCTCCTGCATATACTACTAAATGCTTTCTGCCATCTTGCAATAACTTTCCTCGCCAAATGGCAGCTTTTTCTGGTTGTCTCTCTATAAATAAACGATTAAAACCATTGTGTAATGTAATTACTTTTTCTGGTGGTATGCCGTTTTTTATCATGCTTTCCCGGACTGTTTCTACAACTGTTACGGTAATTTGTAACAGGGGGTTATGCACAATTTCTGGCTCAAATTGTTTATCTTCATGATGATGATGTTCGTAAATTGCTGGAATGCCATTTTTAATTGCTGCTTTGATAAAGTTCCAGCTACGACTATGTACAAGTTTGGTGTAGGGGATAATATGAACAGGAAAATAATATTTAGTAGCTATAGTATTAGAGTTGGTAAATTTGCTCTTAAAATAATCAATTGGCCAAGGCATTGGTAAAGGAGCAGCTTTTAATTTATCTTGAAGATTGTAATAATTAATTAATTTTGAGTCGATTTTTCGTGGTTGAAAAGGACGAGCTAAAGAAAGAGGGTTAACTGCTGCTAATCCTTTTTGGGGATAAACTAGAACTGTAGAATAACCTAAATTAGCTGCTCCGTTAGCTGCATTGGTAGATTGTACAAGGTGAGCTTCTGGTTGGGGTAACTCTGAGTTCACGAAAAAAATATAGTTGTTGTGGGATTTTTTCATATTACATTTTATCCATTGATACTATTTTCAAGCTTGCCTAAGTTACTTAAGAGATAAGTTGTATATTCATAAGCTTGGCCAATTAGTTTATTTTGTTCTTCGCTGGAATAAACTTCATTATCTAAGAGGTTGCAAAGACAGCTAACTAGAGGATTTATACAATTGCGAATATCAACAAAAATATGATTTAATTTTTGATAATAGTTAGTAATTCGACTACGGTTTTCTTCATCTAATTCCACCAATAATCCTTGATTTTGCTGATTGATAATATCATCACAAATATCTATAGTGTTAAGAATTCTCCAGGCTGATTTGTACGATTCTTGAATTAATCCCTGGCGTTCTTGAGGGTGATCAACCAAATCATCAAGTACGAGGCCGAGTAAACCCATCATCGAGTTTAATTGTGTGCGTATTTCATAAGAAACCCGGCTTAATATCTTACTCTTTTTTTCGGAAGATTCAGAACTACTAGAAAATTGCATTGAGTACAAATGTGAGTAGTAACCACCTTTTTGTAAAAGTTGCTCGTGGGTTCCGACTTCAACTACCTTTCCTTGATCTAAGACGGCGATTTGATCAGCGTTTTGGACTGTGGAAAGACGGTGAGCAATTACTAAGGTGGTGCGATCACGACTCAAATCATCCAAAGCTTCCTGTACCAAACGTTCGGAAACAGTATCTAAAGCACTGGTAGCTTCATCTAAAATTAAGATTTCTGGGTTTTGCAGCAAAGCGCGGGCGATCGCTAATCTTTGTCTTTGTCCACCGGATAACATCACACCGCGATCGCCGATGATTGTCTCAAATCCTTGTGGTAATTTCTCAATAAATTCGTAAGCATTTGCCCGCTTTGCAGCCATGATAATTTCGTCTTCAGTAGCTTCTCGGACACCATAGGCTAGATTATTTCGCACTGAGTCATTGAAAAGAAAAGTATCTTGACTAACTACTCCCATTCGCTTTCGCAACGATGAAATATCAAATTCACGTAAATCTTTACCGTCAATAGTAATATTGCCAGAGGTGGGGTCATAAAATCTGGGTAATAGCTCTGCTAATGTGGATTTACCAGCACCAGAACCCCCTACTAACGCTAAAGTTGTACCACGGGGTAAATATAAATTTATCTCTTTGAGTATTAACTTCTCATTGCCTGGATAGGCAAATGACACAGAGTTAAAATGCACTCCCTCCTGTAATTTTGTGTATATCACATTACCATTCCTCATGAATGGCTTATCATCACGACGTAAAAACTCACTAATAATCTTGACGCTGGGGGAATTATTAGCAAAGCTACCCCGAAGACTATTCAACTGAGAAACTAAGGGTAACAGTCGCAGTAATACTAATAAATAAGTCAGTAGTACAGCTGATAAAGCAGAAATTTGTTCAGAAAAGAATGTTTTACTTAAAAACACAATGAACAGCAGGGATGTAATACCCATCACTTCACTGACTGGCCCGATTAATTCGGAATTTACTTGAGAATTAAAATCTGCTTTTTCCCGCTCATGAATTAACTGTTTCAGCTTTTCATATTCTCTGTTTTCGTTGCCTGTAGTTTTGACTAAACGAATACCATTGAGTGTTTCCAGCACTGAGATAGAATAGGCTTTTGACATTTCACTTAGCTGCTTGCCAAACTTCCGAGAACGCGCAACTACAGATTGATTAATCAACGTCACCAATGACAGCAAGATTGTGGCAGCTATAGTTAATTGCCAAGAAATTGACAATAACAAACCTATAAAAACTAAAATAGTAGCAATCAGGACAAATAATTTAATTGCATTCCCTATAGAAGTGGCAGCACGTCCAATTTCTCCACCCAAAAGGTTGATGATATCACCAACTTTTGTTTTCGCATAGTAATCTATATCAATATTTAGTAATAAATTTATTCCTTCTTCCCGGATATCCGATGTTAGTCTACGGGTTAAAGTTTTCGATACTAATGAACTAAAATATGTAGCTAAGTTTTTTAAGGTAATTGTGAAAATAATTGCTCCCGCCATTACTCCAATGCGGTAGTTTTCTGGAACTTGATCAAATGGAGTCATGATAGCTTGGAGTAAAGCCGGAGAGCCTTTTAAGTCTACTGATTGCCCCACTATTCTTAAAATTACTGGCACAATCAGAGCCGTACTCACCCCATTAAATAAAGCTCCAGAAAATCCTAATAATATTGTCAGCATCACTAACCCTGGGTAGGGTTTCGCAAATTTTAGTAGTAGGCTCCTGGTAGACATTTAATTATTTAGGTAACAGTGGTGGATTTTTGGGAAATAAACCTTTAAGCCTGGGATTAATTTCTAATTTCTTTGCCAGCAATCATCTTCTTGTACTATCAACATCTACAAATTAGTAATCACTGATTGTAAAGTAGAAGCCATAGCATCTATACTGTATTTTTCTATACATCTTATTCTAGCTTGACGACCTCGCTCGTTAGCTGCTTCTAAATCTTGAAATATCAATTTAATTTCTGTTGCCATTTGTTCAGGGCAAGCAGGCTCTACTAAGTAAGCAGTATTACCGACAATTTCGGGAATATCACCAACTCGTGTTGCCAAAACTGGCTTTGCCATTGCCATACCATCAGTTAATTTCAAGGGGAATTGCGCTAAAGCCGCCGATGTATTCCTTTGGGGAACAACAATCAGATGTGCAGCCGCTACAATTTTCGGCATTTCTGTAGGCGGATACTTTGGCAGTTTGATAATCCAACGCCCCCATTTTTCCGTGAGTTGAGTATCATAGTCATCGTAAGGGCTACCACCCACAATCACCAGTTTTAAGTCAGGTTCGTTGAGTATATCCAACGCCATTAGCACATCTTCTACACCTTTATATGGTCTAGGCGCACCGGGAAACATTAAAATTTTGTAGCCTGACAAACCATAATAGGCTCGACTTGTTTCTGCATCATAATGTGTAGGATTAAATAAATCAGTATCTTTGCCATTGGGGACATAAATCCCACCGAAACGTTCTTGTAAAAACTTTGTGTGAATGGTGATTGCATCAGCTTGTGATGACATCCCTTCCACAAATTTTAAATATAGGGGATGATCGGGATTGCGTAACGCAGCATCCGGTTTGAAAATGTCTCGATAAAGTTGCTTTAAAGAGGGGTTATACTGCCACTTTTCGCCACCATACCAACTGAGTTCCCAATCATCGATATCTAAAATTACAGGCCGATGTTTTCTGATTTTGTGCCATAAGGATAAACCTAAAGTTGTGGGTTTAGGTCTCATCGCATAAATAATATCACCATCCAGTTTTTTTAAAAGTTGAGCCGCCGACAATAAAAATTTTGGGTATTTATGACCTATAAATTGATTTATCTGAATTGCAGATGGCGGAAATACTGCTGCTGTCTCACCAAAAACAAATCCTAAAATCTCGACTTGATAGTTCAGCTTCTGTAGTGCTTGAGCCAGTAGAAAGGAACGAACAGAACCACCTCCCCACCTTCCTGCACCAGCAATGGATAAGTCACTGACAACTATGGAAATCTTCAACTGGGATTTATTCTCCTGTAGCTTCACGATTTTATATTTCCGTGATAGTTTAATGTAATTACAATAGCGATTAATTTTTTTGGTCTATAATTCGCCAATCAAAAGTCAGAATTCATCTGGCTTATTGTGTGTGACTGACGGATGAATATTTGTGGAAAACCAAGCCGAACTTGAGGCACAACAAGTCTTATATATCAGTAATCTAAAACTCTATTTTGCCTGGGTAGAGTTTTTTAAATTCTAAATTTTGACTTTTGTTGATTGTGTTAGGGATTATGAAGTTGTTTGGTTAATTTTAATTAAATATATCCTCCGTAATAATACTGATATTTTTAAATATCTGTGTAAATTGTATCATATTTTTTTGACTGTCAAGGCTATAGTCATCAAAATAGCCTCATCCATGAGAATATTTGAGTTAGCTTTGTTTCTAACTGAAGTGTATGCTGGCTCAACCAGCATCAACATCATTGGAATTACCAGTTGACTAATTTAAGTTGCCCCATTTGGATTTGGTCAAAAATACGATTAATTTGACGACGCTTGCCGTCACTTATGTCATCACCGTTATTGAAAGCTGTAGAGGTAAACAATTCGTAGTCTTGAGGACTGATTTTACCAGAGCGTAAAATTTTATCCGCAAGTTTCTTGACTTGCACCTCTGATGGATGCTCACTGTAAGTGTAGATGTCGCTTTGGTAACTACTCATATATTTTTTCTTTCAAGACCAAGTTTGATAGCGAAATTTGCTTCTTTAGTGAACAAGAAGATATATGTAACAATTGAAAAACTATGTAAAATTTTCACTAAAAAATACTACGTAGTGTTTTTTTGTACATAATTTCTTGGGGGTTGGGGGTGCTAAAAAGCACAAAACAAATTTAACTTTGGATTTATAGTTATTCCCAGAGCAGTTTTACTGATAAATCAAGATATTCTTTGTTGTGTGTGAGTACATTTTCAGTGTAAGTACGGTTGTGTATTATGATCGTTGATAAAGAGTTAAGCTGTAATCAAGAAAATATATCCGTAGTTGATATGGCTTTTGTGAAGAAATTAATTAATTACTGGGATAAAGAATCGTTAATAAATATAAACTGTTATCCAGTGAGGGAGTAGAGCCAATGCAGATTATCCGTCTTGAGGCACTCTCAGACAACTATATATTCCTGCTACATGACCATAAACAAAATATTGCGGCTGTTGTAGATCCGGCAGAGTCTCAACCAGTTCTCAAGCAACTGGCACAATTAAATGCGGAATTAGTGGCAATTTTTAATACACATCACCACCATGATCATGTAGGTGGTAATCAGCAGTTAATGCAAAAATTTCCGCAAGTAAAAGTTTATGGTGGTGCGGAAGATCAAGGGAGAATACCAGGACAACAGGTGTTTTTGCAACAAGGCGATCGCGTCAAGTTTGCTGATCGAGTAGCTGAGGTTTTCTTTGTCCCTGGCCATACCCGCGCTCATATTGCTTACTACTTTCCACCGGAAACAGCCGACGAACCAGGAGAATTATTTTGTGGTGACACCCTGTTTGCTGGTGGTTGTGGTCGCTTATTTGAGGGAACACCTGCACAAATGGTGGAATCTTTAACTAAACTCAGGTCTTTACCAAATAATACCCGTGTGTGGTGCGCCCACGAATACACGTTAAAAAATTTACAGTTTGCCCTGACAGTAGATGGTAATAATACCGAACTACAAAAACGCATTTATGAAGTGAAAACACAACGCAGTCGCCAAGAAGCTACAGTACCGTCACTGTTAGGGATAGAAAAGCTGACCAATCCCTTTTTACGTTGGGAACAACCAGCACTACAATTAGCAGCTAACAGTAGTGATCCAGTGCAAACCTTTGCGCGAATTCGGGGAATGAAGGATATGTTTTAGTTACGAGTCATTAGTCATTAGTCATTAGTCATTAGTTTTTCTTTTTCCGCTCCCCTGCTCCCTTGCCTACCCAATCCCCAATCCCCAATCCCCATTTTTAGATTTTTTCGCAGATAATAGTTGCGATCGCCCCCTACCTTTCGCTAGGATCTGTAAGCTTTGGGGTATAGTTACAGCTGCTTGGGATACAGCTACACTCATGTAGATGATCCAGCTGCAACCCAAGTTAATGAGATTTTACAGGAAAAACAGAAAATCATGGCGAAACGCGTACAATTAGTTTTAACTCAGGATGTCAGTAAACTAGGAAAATCTGGCGACTTAGTGGATGTAGCTCCTGGCTATGCTCGGAATTATTTACTGCCTCAGAACTTGGCAACTCATGTTACTCCAGGTATTCTCAAGCAAGTAGAACGCCGTAGAGAAATCGAAAGGCAGCGTCAATTAGAACTCAAACAACAAGCACAAGAACAAAAAGCCGCTTTAGAAAAAGTTGGCAACTTGACAATCGCCAAACAAGTTGGTGAAAACGAAGCGATTTTTGGTACTGTCACTACTCAAGATGTGGCTGATGCTATCCAAGCAGCGACAGGCCAAGAAATAGATCGTCGTGGTATTAGCATCCCAGATATTGGCAAGTTGGGTACTTACAAAGCAGATATTAAGTTGCACTCTGAAGTCACAGCGCAAATCAATATTCAAGTAGTGGCTAGTTAAACTAGGGACTAGGGACTGTTAAGAAGCTCTTGAGCAGGGGAGCAGAGGGAGCCTCTTGAAGCAGAGGAGGCAAGGGATCTCTGAGCAGGGAGAAACGGGGAAAGTTCTCTCCCCTGTGCATCCCTGCAACCTGCCCCAATTCTTCTTTCCCAATCCCCAATCTCCAATCCCTAATCCCCAATCCCCAATGGATAGGTTATGGCTGAAGAATTAAGTTTTGCATCGTTGGGTAGCGATCGCCTACCTCCCCAAAATATCGAGGCGGAAGAGGCAATTTTGGGAGGCATCTTACTAGATCCAGAGGCGATTAATCGAGTGAGCGATCGCCTCAAACCGGAAATGTTTTACATTAGCGCGCACAAAGACATCTATCAAGCCGCACTGCGTCTACACCAACAAGGGCAACCCACAGACTTACTCTCAGTCACCAGTTGGTTAGCTGACCATGACTTACTCACTAAAATAGGTGGTAGAAATAAACTAGCAACTCTTTTAGACCGTACAGTTTCCGCAGTCAACATAGATGCCTTAGCCGGGTTAGTTGTAGAAAAATACTTGCGACGGCAATTAATCAAAGCCGGAAATGAAGTTGTTCAACTCGGTTACGAGACAGAAACAGAGTTACCCGTAGTCCTCGACAAAGCAGAACAGAAAGTATTTGGCGTTACCCAAGAAAAACCCCAATCAGGATTAATCCACATATCTGATGCTTTAATTAATAACTTCCAAGATATTGAAGAACGTAACCAAGGTATCGCCTTACCTGGCATATCCTCTGGATTTTATGATTTAGATTCAATGGTTAACGGTGGTTTTCAGCGTTCTGACCTAATTATAGTTGCTGGCAGGCCGGCAATGGGAAAAACCAGCTTTTCTATGAATATAGCTCACTACATAGCTAGTAGTTTAAGACTACCAACAGCTATATTCAGCTTAGAAATGTCTAGAGAACAATTGGCACAACGTTTATTAGCAAGTGAAGCAGCAATTGAAAGTAGTTATTTGCGGAGTGGTCGCATTAGTCAGAATCAATGGGAACAATTAACTCATGCCATTCAGATTCTTGAAGATATGCCAATTTTTATTGATGATACTCCCAATATAACTATTACAGAAATGCGTAGTCAGGCACGACGACTGCAAGCAGAACAAAATACAGAATTAGGTTTAATTTTAATAGATTATCTGCAATTGATGGAAGGTGCAGGTGATAATCGTGTCCAAGAATTATCTAAAATCACCCGTTCTCTGAAAAGTTTAGCGCGGGAGTTATCCGTCCCGGTGGTTGCACTTTCACAGCTAAGTCGTGGGGTAGAAGCACGCACTAATAAGCGTCCGATGTTGTCAGATTTAAGAGAATCGGGATCGATTGAACAAGATGCGGATTTAGTAATCATGTTATATCGAGATGATTATTATAATCCTGATAGTCCTGATCGCGGTATTGCCGAGGTGATTATCGCCAAGCACCGCAACGGCCCCACTGGGACTGTTAAACTATTATTTGATCCGCAATTTACTAAGTTTAAAAATTTAGCGAGACCAGGTAATTATTAAATTCTGTGGTTAAAACCGCACTTTATACAAATCAAATAATTCTCCTGATTGCCGTGTCACTACCTTCCCACCAGCAGCTTTAATTATTTTTTCCCATTCAGCGACAGGTTCTAGATACACTTCCGCACCCAAATAAGTTTCTAGAACTGCCCAATCTTCTGCTAAAGGCTGTGCGGAATTCAGGATATCAAACACAAATTGTCCGCCGGGTTTTAAGACTCGTTTGACTTCGCCCAAGACAATATTCCAGTATTCTAGGGGAAAATAGCAGCTAAATCCTGTAGCGATCGCTAAATCAAATTGCCCTGGAGCATAATTTAATTGATGCGCCGCGCCCAATTCCACACCTTTAAACAGCTTAGAATTCAACTGCGAACCGCGAGCATTCAGCGTATCTCTGGCTATATTACTGATTTCTTGCCCATAAAAAAATGCTTGCCAATCTCGCCAAGGATAGATTAAAAAGCTGACACCGCAACCAATGTCTAAACAATGCTGATTTTTTTGCGGTTTAGCAATTTCCCAGAACGGCGAAACCAGTCTCCCTGTCAACAACCCCGAAGCCCACTCTTGAAATATCGGCATCGCCTGAACTTCTGCTGGCAGTTCAAAAGATTGATTTTGATACTGTTTATTAAAGCGTAATGCTACCTGTCCTAACCTCTGTTGCCATTGATCAGAGTGAGCATTTGCAGAAAACAGACGACTTTGAGCAGGATTTTTAGACATTTTAAATTAGAGATTAGGCATAGTAAATGGGGCATGGGGCAACAAACAAGTCAAAATTCAAAAATTTTGAATTTTGACTTTTGTAGCTTGCTTCGACCTAGGAGTATTTTGAATTTATTTGTCCCTAGTCACCAGTTTTTATTTAACGTCAAGTAATTCCACGTCAAATAGTAGGGTAGCGTTGGGGGGAATCACACCACCAGCACCACGCGCACCATAACCTAATTCTGAGGGGATGATTAATTGACGACGGCCACCGACTTTCATGGTGCTAAGTCCTTCATCCCAGCCTTTGATTACCTGTCCAACGCCGATGGTGAAGCTAAAGGGACGATTGCGATCGCGTGAACTATCAAATTTACTACCATCTTCTAAAGTACCAGTGTAGTGAACTGTTACTGTTTGTCCACGTTCAGGTGTTGCACCAGTTCCTTCTTCTAGTTCAACATATTTCAAACCGGAAGGGGTAGTAACGACGTTGGAGGCATCAGCCATAATATTGCTCGCTATTAAGGTATTGTTTTCTGTAACAGTTGTGGGTGCGGCTGGAGTTTGGGTTAAAGAAGCTGCTACAGCAGATTCCTGCTTACCGCCAATTTGTGACAGTACCAAAACTACAACACAGACCAGCATTAAGCCCACGCTGAGTAAAATTGCTTTCAAAATTAGCCCTCCCTATTTGGGTGGTTTGGCAATGATCATTACCAACAGGACACAATTTAGTTTAAATCACAAGGATATCCTAACGCCAAAGCTTATTTTCTAAATCGCGTATTTGACGTTCTAAGCGGTCAATTCTCCCCCGTAGTTCATCTACCTCAGACTGGCGCGCTACTCCTAAATCTTGCATCATATTTCGCATTTGCCTTTGCATTTGGGTTTCCCAAGTTCCCTGCTCTGACTTTAACTGTTCTACAATGTCATCCATTACAGCCTTAGCTTGCTCAGGATTGAGTTTACCGTCTTTGACTAATTCATCACTCACTTGCTTGAGTTTGTCTGCCACTAAAGACGTTGTGCCAATACCGAGCATCATTAACTGCTGCAACCAGTTGTTGCTATCCATACTCTTTTCCCGTTACTTGTTTCAACCCAGCCGACCTGAGCTTGTGAGTGTGTGTAATCAAGCTATGCTGGAAGCGTAGTTATTCTAGCCTACAACTCTATTTTGGCAGATTGGCAAAGGCATAGGGTGAAAGAAGTTGATTATAGAATTTCTTAAGTTTCAAGTGGCTGCTGGCATGGAAGCCAGTTTTATCGAGAAGGATGCAGAAATTTGGACAACAGCTTTGGCTAAGTATCCAGGGTTTTTGGGTAAAGAAGTCTGGATTAATCCCCATGACTCTACAGAAATTATATGTATCATGCGTTGGGCAACTAAAGAGCAGTGGCAAGCCATACCCCCAAGCGAGTTAGAGGTGATAGAGCAAGAGTTTAATGCAGCGTTGGGAAATAGTTATAAGTTAGTAGAGTCAAACGAGTATCAAGTCCAGCTTAACCAAAATTGAGCGATCGCTAATTAATAGTCATTAGTCTTTAGTTATTAGTCATTAGGGAACACCAAAACATAAATTATCCAAATCGACTGTTAGTAGGGTGCGTCAGGATGAATATTTTCTTGTTATAGCTAGGGTTTCTCGTACTGACGCACCCTACACTTTAGATATTTTTTTTATCTGGAAGTCCCCTGCGTCCCTGCTCACCTGCTTTAATGTACTAAAATCAGAATGTTTCCTGAATTGTGTTGAAGTTGTGGCTACTGTCTCTTGTCCCCACTGTCACCAAATAATTGACAGTCAGGCTCTTACTTGTCCCTATTGTCGCACAGCACTGAAAGCATACGGTCATCCCGGAATTCCGCTACACCGTGCTAGCAAAAATGAGTATCTGTGTGACAGTTGTACTTATCATGCTGATAATACTTGCAACTTTCCCCAACGTCCTTATGCAAAAGAGTGTACCCTTTATCAAAATATTGCTGAACGGGAATCTGAGTTAGCACAACAGCGTGCTGCTAGTAGTTGGCAAGAAACTGTCAAAAATTGGCTCAAACGCCATCAGCCTTTGCTGTTAATCCTGGGTTTATTATTTATCTGTTTGCTGATAGCTGTTTCAACATCTTGACGGCAATTTGGGAATAATTAAGTAGTAAGTTTTTGCCAGATATGACTAATTTGTATGATGCCTGTTCTTTCCCATTTTCTCAGGCAGAAATATTCATGACTTGCATCAGTTCTGCTATCAAAAGATTCGGTTCTATAGGTTTATTCATGTAGCTTTGAAAACCAGCTTGCAAAGCCAGATTGTAACTTTCTTCGCAACCTAAAGCCGTCAGAGCGATCGCCGGAACAGTTCGCGCTGCTAAAAGTTGATTTTCTCTGACTTGTCGTATTAATGAATATCCGTCTATATCCGGCATAGCAATGTCAAAAATTAATCCATCGAATTGAAATTGAGCGATCGCCTCTAAAGCCTGTAAGGCAGTTGTTGCTGTTGATACCTTAATACCGTAGCTTTCCAAAATACAAGCAGTTAACAACAGACTGTCATCATTATCATCTACAACCAGAATATGCAAGCCTACTACTAAATCAGAGTGATGCTTAACATTTTGTGAATGTAGTCTTTCTGAATGATTTGCCAAGATATAGTTGCCTCCTAATTTGTCCTATTTAATTACGGAGGAAGTCATCATACAAAGCTAGCTGATATCTAGCTGTCTGACACGAATATGTTAACTCACTTACCATACCACTTAAATCAGTTAACAGTAATTCTCAGTCTCTAGTCTTTAATCATTATTAGGCTGAAGTATAAGATTTAATTATGAAATATATTTGATTTACTATGTCAAGTTTTATTGCAGAATTTGTTTCAAATTCGTTACAATTATTTACACAAGACAACATATTGAGCTAATAAACCAAAAATCAACCAAGTTGTTGATCACTACGTAAAGCAGCAAGGTTGTTGCAGTTGACTAGGCGGAATTATCAACTGAATTGTCAACGCCGTCAAAAAAAAGGTTTCTTGTAAATTTAGTTCATATCAAACTGACTTCGGTATCGGTATCTTCCATATCTTCCACTAACATTTGGACTTCTCCCAATCACCTCGGTTTCATAGCCGGGGTTTTTTGTTCATTGTCAATTTTCGATTTTTGCTAATAATTCATGTTGGATGAGGTTCTTACCTTTATTTGTAGCAGTATACATTCATGAGTCTGCTTTCTCAATTACGCACAAGAAAAAAGTGGCATAGGCTGATTTGGCGTTGGTTCACGCAGGGGTATAGATAAAAAGTTTAGATTTTGGTCTATTAAGTTATTTTTTGACAATAATTGTTCGCAGGATATTGCTAATTGAAAGTAATAGATTCGGCAATTAAATGAGTGTTAGCTATAAAAACACATCTACCGATAGAGACATTTAAAACTTATATATAGAATCATGATACTGATACGACAATAACTAAACAAATATAAAAAACCACTACTATGGCTCGTTTCACTCAAATCATCCAAAATACCTTAATTCGCGTCCTGGCTTTTGTATCTGTTGGCATCAAAAACACTTTTGGTTTAGTTGGAAATGCTTTTAATGCTTTTTCCAGGTTATTGGGATTAAATAAGCCTGGTTATTTTTTAGACTCTGAAGAAGCAAAAAGCATTAAGAAATCTTCAGAAAAACAATCAACGGAAACCCAGCCAGATACCACACCGAACATTTCCACCTCTGAACGTCGCCGTCCAAGTTCCAAGATGGATTATTATATTAAAATGGCGAGTGAGATTCAAAACAAGTAAAAAACTGTGATGCGGGTAAGCAAGCTATGCGTAGTTTCTCTGAGAGGAACTACGCATATAACCCCTACTACTAGAAACTGAAAATTAAGCATGAAGGTTAGCTTGTTCTTGCAACCAAGGATCTACAGGTTGTCCATCTTTACGCCGCAATTCAATTTCTACTACCATCACCTCTTGAGAACCAGGGGGAGCAGGTTTTTTATGGAAAATAATCTCATAGTCTAATGGATTATGATTGCGTTCTTTTAACCATTCTTGCACTTTGGTCGTAGCAAAGAATGATTGTCCTTGTTCAAACATCCGAGTAATCTGCATTTGCAGTGTGTAGGGATTGATTCTACCCATTGTAAATTGCCTCTGTTAAATAAGTTTGATATCAGGTAAAATACCAGTTGCACATAATTTGATGTTAGTTGAGAAACAGCAAGTTACCGTATAAATATATATTTTTTAAAATTTCAAATTATTAAATACGGAGAAAAGAGATACCTCCACCGAGAGATATCTTTACACTAATTTTACAATTTCTATTAGCAACATCTCTATTTTAGCTAACATCAAGATGCCTTTGATCATCGTCAAAGCCTTTTAAAAATAGGATTCTAGATTTTCAGATGACTAAATAATATTGTCTGAAGATTTTCTCTGTATTTACACTGAAAACAATAAGATACAAATAAGTTGCTAGTTATTTTTCATGAGGTATGACATGATGAGATTAAGTGAAGCTAACTAATAAAAACTTGTGTCACCGTCATACTGCAAGCTCTGAGGAAATTTGCTGTATTAATATCTGCATCTTTCCGATTATCCGTGTTAGCTCAATTCTCTAATCTCTTACTGCAAAAAAATCAAAAATAACTATTGATATGTTTCATAACCGTTTTTTATCTCGCATTAGTTGTTTTATCGCTGTAACAGGTGCAGTTTTGATGCCAGCCGTAGCCAGGGCAACTGTTGCGGATAATACTCAATTTTTAATAGATTGGGATCAGCTAGCCAGTGGATGGACTGCCCCAAGTTCGGGTCAAATTCGTACCTTTAATGCCGGAGAAGGAACGGTTGACTTGAAGTTTGAGCTTGGTTCACAAATCAATTTTGTGGGATTTGGTGGTAGTATAACTCCTGCTATTAGCAGCACTCTTAATGGTAGTCAGGGTGCAGATAACAAAAGTTTACATTTACAAATAGATGCACAAGCAGTGGGTTTGATCAAGGGGAATAACTCAATGACTATGACTACTAGCTTTAAGGGTTTTACTAACCCTCTCACCGATGTTTCATTCATGCTGTATGACATTGACATTAGTAGAAACTCATGGCAAGACAGAGTAATTATTAAGGGATTGTTGGGAAACCAAGTTGTTAACCCGATTTTTACCCCAGTTTTAGCTCAAAACACCGTTCAGATAGTCGATACTTTCACCCTAGATGGTATTAGAAGTCTGTCGGACAATGAGAACGGAGATCAGGGTAGTGTATTAGTCAGCTTTGCTAGTGCTATTGATGGTTTTGAGTTAGTTTTCACCGATGGTGATGACATCAATCCGTCCATAAATCCGCGTAATCATGGTATTGGGATTGGTGATATCAAATATAGAGGAACTGTTCAAAGTGTTCCTGAACCTACTTCTATCTTAGGTCTTTTGGCATTTGGTACTTTTGCTGCAAGTTCACTCTTAAAACGCAAACAACACCACGCTTAATGATCACATCATTTTATTTTGAGGGTAGACCTTTGGTCTACTCTTGATTATTTCATAGTTATGGGTTCGGTAAACCTCATATTCTGAACGTGATTAGTTGCAGACAAAACTTACAGATCACGAGGAAAAGTCAGAAAAATGCTGGAGTGCGGGAAACAGTAACACAAAATCTCTGCGGTATCCTCTAAAATTGAAGCTATAAAGTCAATTGAGGAGCCACCAGGATGCAAGTTACATTCGATTCTGATAAGCGCAAACTGCTATCAAGTCTGTGTCATGGGGCGATTTTCTTTAGTACAGCGTTAGTTTCCATTGGTGTTCCCATTGCCATAAACTTGGTTTCTGATGATCCAGTTGTCAAAAGTAACGCCAAAGAATCGATTAATTTTCACTTTAATGTCTGGTTCTGGGCAACTGTGATTGGTGTACCTGTTGGGATTATATCTTGGCTGACCTTTGGTCTGGGCGGTCTTTTGTTTTTCCCTTTGGTGGCTTTTGGGTTTTTACTGCACTGGGGTTTAACTATTTGGGCGTTAGTTCACTGTTTTACCCAACCTGATGAACCGTTCCGTTATCCGTTTATTTTTCGGGTGTTTTAATTACTTAAACTGAATATTAAATTTGTTGGTAGAAAAGGGATTTAGAAAATCATCCCTTTTTTATTTATGATGCGATATCTTCTACTATTCTCAATTAGCGTCAGGTGGGCATTGCTTACCAGTTGCTAAAATATTTAGTTTTACGTTGTTAGGAATGCCCACCCTACAACAATTGTCATCAAGCCGCTTTTCTATTTTATGATGCGATCGCCTACTATCCCCTTCTTCTTTCATTATGGGTCAAAATCTTCACCATCCGCCAATTTCTGTGATCATCCCTACACTTAACGAAGCTGCAAATATTACAGCAGTAATTAATACGATTAACCCCAGGATAAATACAGAGATTATTGTTGTAGATGGTGGCTCACAGGATGAAACTGTCGCCCTAGCCCAATCATTAGGTGTAAAAGTTATCTCATCTTCTCCTGGTCGTGCTGTGCAGATGAACGCAGGTGCAACGGTAGCTAATGGTGAAATTTTGCTGTTTCTCCATGCAGATACCCGCTTACCAATGGGTTTTGATGAGATGATTGCTAGCGCATTACAACAGCCGCAGGTGGTAGCAGGTGCGTTTGAGTTGCGGATAGATGCGGCTTTAGGGGGGTTGCGCTGGGTCGAGAAAGGAGTAAACTGGCGATCGCGCCTTTTACAAATGCCCTACGGCGACCAAGCAATTTTTATTACTAAATCCATATTTGAAAAAATAGGCGGTTTTCCGGAACTTCCGATTATGGAAGACTTTGAACTAATACGGCGTTTACAACGTATAGGGAAAATTACTATAATTCCTGTACCCGTTGTTACTTCTGCCCGGAGATGGATAAAAAAGGGAGTCTTTAAAACTACGCTGATTAATCAAATCGTGATTATTGCTTATTTACTCGGAGTCAAACCAGAACGAATTCGCCAATGGTATCGTCAACCCCCTGCGGGGGAATTCAAAATTCAAAATTCAAAATTTAAAATTTAAAATTTAAAATATTACGGATAAATATTAATTGAAATTTAAGCTGTTGCTAATGAAACTGGCATATTCTAGTTAAAGGTCTTTAAAAAAACTGCAATTTCAGGAATATTGCGCTTTTTGACTGTGGAAATCAGTATTACCCCTAAATACTGGACAATAACAGTAAAAACTTAGGTAATCCCATGATTCCAAAGCATCAACGGCGATTAAATAGCAAACTCAAACTACTGCTGTTAAGTTTGATCGTGGTCATTCTGATAATTATTGCTAAACAATTCAACTTTTCAGTAGTTATCAACCAATTAGTGCTGTGGGTTGAGAGTTTGGGAATTTTCGGGGCGATCGCCTACATAATCATTTACAATTTAGCTACATTGTTATTTATCCCCGGTTCTCTGCTGACACTCAAAGGTGGTTGTCTATTTGGTGTGTTTTGGGGTTCAGTCTATGTGTTAATCGCCGCAACAGTTGGTGCAACTTTGGCTTTTCTCATCGGACGCTATCTTACACGGGATTGGGTAGCGCGACAAATAGCTAAACATCCGAAATTTCAAGCCATTGATCAAGCTGTGGGTAAAGAAGGATGGAAAATTGTGCTGTTAACGCGCCTTTCTCCAATTTTTCCCTTCAATTTATTAAATTATGCTTTTGGAGTGACGCAGATATCTTTAAAAGATTATATATTAGGTTCTTTAGGAATTATTCCGGGAACTGTGATGTATGTTTATATCGGTTCTCTCGCCACAAATTTGGCAATGGCGGATATTAATCATCAACAGGTTACGCCAGAAACCCAAATTATGCAATGGGTCATCCAAGGCTTAGGATTAATGGCAACTGTAGGTGTGACGGTGTATGTCACGAAGATTGCTCAAAAGGCTTTAGCTCAAACTGTCGTCATGGAGGTAGGAAACAAGGAAAGAAAAAAATTTTAGTTTTTCCAGCAGTAGCAATATATAACCTTTTCTAGTCTCCTGAGTATAAATTTATCTGCGTTTATCTGCGTCCATCTGCGTTTAATAATGAAAAATCAAATTATCAGAAATCTATTTAACAGCAGAAATTTTAGATTAGTTAGTCTAACATTTTTGATAGTAGCGATCGCCTACTTCATCCCTACAGATTTTGCCTGGGCGCAAGCATCAGCGAATAGCAATTCTTTTAATCCCCAGACGATTTTACGTGATGCTTTGCAATGGATTAATAGTATAGGCACATGGGGAGCGATCGCATTTATCTTACTTTATATTATTGCCACCGTCGCCTTTTTACCCGGCTCAATTCTCACCTTGGGTGCTGGAGTAGTCTTTGGTGTCGGCTGGGGTTCTGTTTACGTATTCATCGGTGCTACCCTAGGAGCTACAGCCGCATTTTTAGTAGGACGTTATTTAGCCAGAGGTTGGGTAGCGCGGAAAATCGCAGATAACAAAAAATTCGCCGCAATTGACAAAGCAGTTGGTAGAGAAGGCTTAAAAATCGTCCTGTTAACCCGTCTATCCCCTATATTTCCCTTCAACTTATTAAATTACGCCTTTGGAATTACAGGAGTTACACTTAAAGACTACTTTATAGGTTCAGTAGGGATGATACCCGGAACTATCATGTACGTTTATATTGGTTCTCTGGCGGGAAACCTCGCCATGATAGGGACTGACAGCCAACCTACCAACCCCACAGCACAATGGACAATTAGAATTATCGGTTTTCTCGCCACTGTCGCCGTGACAATTTATGTCACCCGTATCGCCCGCAAAGCTTTAGAAGAAGAAGTTTTATAAGTTCGTAGTGAGGACTTTAGTCCTCTCTTGTATGCGCCAGTCTTGACACCATGAGGTGGAATGTCCTGATTTTGAATTGGGAATTTTGAAAGTTAAATTGTTGAGGGAGATATCGCCGATGTCCAATTCTGAAATCAACAGAGTGATTGTTCGCCCAGTAGATGAGTATAACCAGAAGTTGATTGCTCATGTCCATCCCAAAAATTGGGTAAATCCTCAACCGGCTGATTGTTATGACTTAGTGGTAATTGGTGCTGGTACGGCGGGATTAGTAGTAGCGGCGGGTGCGGCTGGTTTGGGTTTGGGTTTGAAAGTAGCGTTAATTGAAAAGCATCTCATGGGTGGAGATTGCTTAAATGTCGGTTGCGTACCTTCTAAAACTATCATTCGGTCGGCGCGGGTGGTGGGTGAAATCTGGAATGCTCAAAATTTAGGGGTAAATATTCCCAAACAACAGATTAATGTGGATTTTTCCGCAGTTATGGCGCGAATGCGGCGAGTACGGGCGGGAATTAGTCATCATGACTCGGCGGAACGCTTTGCATCGCTGGGGGTTGATGTTTTCTTGGGTAGCGGTCGATTTGCTAGTCAAGATACTGTAGAAGTTGATGGTAAAATTCTCAAGTTTAAAAAAGCTGTGATTGCTACTGGTGCAAGGGCGAAATCACCAGCTATCAGAGGAATTGAAGACGTAGGTTATTTGACTAATGAAACGGTTTTTTCTTTAATTCAACGCCCGGAAAGGTTAGCGGTGATAGGTGGTGGCCCTATTGGTTGCGAATTGGCGCAAGCATTCCGGCGTTTGGGTTGTGAGGTGGTGCTGTTTCATAGCGGTTCTCATGTTCTCAATAAAGAAGATGCTGATGCGGCGGAAATTGTACAGCAAGCGTTGATTCGAGAAGGTATTCGCTTGGTGCTGAATTGCAAGTTAGAAGAAGTGGTGACTGTCACCGAAGGAAAGCGGTTGTATTTTTCCTCCAATACTCATCGAGATTCGGTAACGGTAGATGAGATTTTAGTAGGTGCGGGACGTGCGCCGAATGTGGAAGGATTAAATTTAGAAGCTGTGGGGGTAGAGTATGACAAACGCCACGGTGTCAAGGTGAATGATTACTTGCAAACTACCAACCCCAAGATATATGCGGCGGGTGATATCTGCATGAATTGGAAATTTACCCATGCGGCTGACTCGGCGGCGAGAATTGTAATTAAGAATGCGTTGTTTTCTCCCTTTGGTTTGGGACGTTCTCAATTGAGTAGTTTAGTCATGCCTTGGGTGACATATACTGATCCTGAGATTGCCCATGTGGGGATGTATGAACAGCAAGCCAGGGAGATGGGGATTGATGTGGAAACAATTAAGATACCTTTTAGTAGTGTAGATCGAGCGATCGCAGATGCCGAAGAAGTCGGATTTTTGAAAATTCATCACAAAAAAGGTACTGATGAAATTCTCGGCGCAACTATTGTAGCGACTCATGCAGGTGAGATGATTTCAGAAGTAACGACAGCAATAGTTAATAAAATTGGTTTAAATAAGTTAAGTAATGTGATTCATCCCTACCCCACCCAAGCTGAAGCTATTAAAAAAGCCGCAGATGCTTATCGTCGGACACTGCTAACACCCAAGACAAAAAAACTTTTGGCATTTTTGACCAAGTTTTCTTGATGGAGATTTTTCTCACAGATAAGTAGTGGATTGACACAGCTAAAATAGTGCAATAGATGTAGGTTGGGTTAAGCGTAGCGCAACCCAACTAAGATATTGGTGTTGGGTTTCCTACGTCAAACGCCATTCGCCCCAAGCCGGGAAACCCGTCAACGGCGATGGCTCCCCAACCTACAACTTTTTTGCATCCTTTTAGTCGTGTCAGTCCAGTAGGTTGGGTTAGTGGAGAGTACGACACCCCAAAGTTTAAGGATTATTCACACTCGCCTCTTTGATTTTGAGTTGAGTTTGTAGTTGTTCGAGTGTTTGTAGGTTGGCTTGCTCGAATCTATAATTGAGCCATAAAAAACTACCACTAAATGAAGTGACTGCCAGGATAAAAATCGCAATTAATAATCTGACTTGAGAACGAAGATATTTAACTTCTCTGTTCTTATCTTCTAATATTATTGGTAAATCTTGCTGAATTGGTACCTGTTCTACAACTATTTCTGGCTGTGTTGGAATTGCTTTTTTAAACCTCACCTGATCATGCAGCCAATTCGTAATTAGTTGGGGACAGTTTTTCTTAAACCATCGCCAAGCAATCATTCTGAATACAGGCTTAGAAAATCTGGCAACTTTCTTAACTGTCCCATTTATGGCGTATGAATTAAACTTTTGATTAATCAGGTTAGTAGCTCCTACATCATACAAACAATCTATGATCAACTTAACTGTTGTTTCTTCTCTGTATGATAAATTCTCTAACAAAAGTAGTACATCATGGATACGCTGTTCTTCCATGATTTCTTCTGTTAATTTTGGTGACAAAGGAATTGATTTGTTATTCGGTGTATCCATGACAATCATACTTGATTTTGTTTTCATGTAGGTGTTGATTTCTCAAATTTGGCTGCATCAAATCTACAATCTAAACTAATTTACATTTGAGTCAGTGGACAATTGAAATTGTAGTAAAAACTGAGTTTTTATCTAAAGTGTAAGTGACAAAAGGATGAGATTTATTTACACAAGAGATTATTAGTTTAGAATCAGTATTTGCTACAGACTATGTTTGTAGATTTACTGATGCTGTGATCACCTTATCATCAACAGTTAACTAGGTTAATGACTGCGTAGCTACTTTTATTTAGATATTATTGAGTATCTCAGCAGTAGGTTGAAGTAATCAAAGTAATGATTACAAACATCACGTTTATCAATATATACTATAGCATAGCAGTATATTTATTTGAATTAGCTGGGTTTAATGTAACATAAGGAACAAAAATCTTAATCAGTATTATTGAATGCTCACTAAAAAATACTCAACCTCTCACAGAAGTCGAGTATCATGTTTTTCCATGAATGATATAGGATGATTATTTAATTTATATGAATTTTTTGGGATATTAATAAAATAAACCTCTCAAACATTAAATTGGAGAGGTTTATTTTTAACTGGATCTAAGTTAAACTGTGGGTTGATGATTGCACATCCATCTGTAGTAATAATCTAACCGATAAAAATGTCGGTGATAAATTAAGCCCTTGCCATAGACATTCTGCGGCAAGACTCAGCACAACGGCGACACATATCAGCGCAAGCCTTCATTTGTGAATCATTCTCGAAGCGATCGCAATTCTGAGCGCATCGTTCACACACCTCAGCACAAACAGCACAGGTACGCACATCCAAGTCAGAACCACGTAACATAAAATTAGCACTGGTTTGGCAAATCTCAGCGCAATCGAGCATTAATCGTAGATGCTGTGATTCTGTGTGCATACCACCTTTTGTGGTGCAGTAGGCAGTAGCAGTATTTAAACAAATATTAGAGCAGTCTAAACAGTTTTGAATACATTCTTGGTTTTGTTGGTTAACTTTTTGCAAGGTTAATTGTTGTATAGCCATATTCAAAGCCTCTTTGATGAATTGTTATGATCGAGTTCAATCACCTCATAGGCTTTAATTTAGACGCTATGTTAAAACTGAGCGTCTGACTATAGTTGTATTAATAAATATTGCTAAAAGAGTATGAAACAATGTTCCATAATAGAGAGATAAAAAATTAATATCATGTTCGATTAAATAGTTATCATCCCCGCATTTGTGCAGAATTCTCTTTTCCCTGCTCAGAACTTCCCTACGCCCTGAATAATCAATTTTTCACCTGACAAGACAGGACTTACGCAACTGGCACCTTAGTAGGGTGCGTCAGATGTCAAAAATCTGCTGATTTTTACCATATTATCTGCGCTGACGCACCCTACAAGAAAGTTTCATGATCACACTTGCGTAAGTCCTCAAGATATAACCTCATGAGGCTGGGCATGAAACATAGGATATCAGCCACTTTGCCAGACACCATATCTAAAGTAGGAAAAATCACCATAAGTTTAACCTCTCATCTGCCACTATCCCTTAGACTAAGGGCAGCAACCTTGTTCACATTGGTCGAGGAAAGTGAAAAGTGACGGAGACGAACAATTTAAACTCTGCCCTTCAGGATGTGTCACGTAGGGAATTGCGCGATTTAGTGCGGACTCAACTGCGAATGCTATTAGAAGCTGGAGACTTACAAGGAGCGAAAGCGATTCTTGTACCTGTGCAGCCTGCGGATATTGCGGAAGCGATTGAAGGTTTACCAGAAGCAATGCACGCTTTGGCGTTTCGCTTACTTTCAAAAAGTGAGGCGATTGAAGTTTATGAATATCTGGACTATAGCGTGCAAGAAAGGCTGATTGAGGAACTAAAAAGTCAAGAAGTCCGGGATATTGTCGATCAAATGTCTTCTGATGATCGAGCGAGGTTATTTGATGAATTACCTGCAAAAATCGTCAATCGCCTCTTAGAACAACTTAGTCCTGTAGAACGGCAAGCGACAGCTTTACTTTTGGGTTATGAAGCTGGTACAGCTGGGCGGATAATGACTTTAGAATTTATTGCGCTCAAAGAAAACTTTACAGTCACTCAAGCCCTAGAAAGGATGCGCCGACTAGCTAATGCCAGTGAGATGATTTATTATCTTTACGTGACTGATGCAGCTAGACGGTTAACGGGGATTGTTTCGCTGCGGGAACTGGTGACATCGCAGCCTGAGCAAATTATTGGCGAGATTATGACACGGGATGTGATTCTGGTTCACACCGATACAGATCAAGAAGAAGTAGCCAGATTAATTCAACGGTATGATTTTTTGGCTGTGCCGGTTGTGGATAGAGAAGACAGATTAGTGGGTATTGTCACCGTTGATGATGTGATTGATATTTTGCAACAAGAAACTACTGAAGATATCTACGCCGTGGGTGGTGGTGTACAGGCTGATGGCGATAATTATTTTCAGATGGATTTATTGCAAGTAGCCCGCAAGCGGGTATTGTGGTTATTCGTGTTGCTGATTACTAATACCGTCACAGGCACAATTATTAAATCGCAAGAAGATATTTTAACGAAAGTGGTGACATTAACGGCATTTATCCCGTTACTCACGGGTACTGGCGGTAATGTGGGCGCACAGTCTTCAACGGTGGTAATTCGGGGGATGAATACTGAAGAAATTAGATCCCTTGGGGCGATGCAGGTGATTGGCCGGGAAGCGATCGCTGGTGCTTTGTTAGGTGGTATGTTAGGTACTATCGCCACAGTCTGGGCTTTCTTTTTGCAGGGTAGATTAGAAGTGGCGATCGCTGTAGGTAGCAGTTTAGTAGCTATTTCGGTGTTAGCTTCCGTTTCTGGTTCCGCACTACCATTTTTATTTCGGTTGCTGCGTTTAGATCCGGCGTTGATGTCTGCGCCATTTATCACGACAGCCGTTGATGTTCTGGGCGTTTTAATCTACTTCAACTTAGCACGGATAATTTTACAGCTCTGATGATGTGTCTGGGGCGATGATATCTCCCGTACCCAAGTTCAGTATCATATCCTGGTCAGTAATTAGTTGGCTGAGTTCCTTAACTTGTAAATTCATTTGCTCACAAGCTTGCTTCAGTTCTCGTGCAAATGTATTGATATCATCACCATAGCCACATTGATAAGCAGCAGTTTCGATTCCCTGCTTGGCATTAGCCCTAGCACAATCTACTAAATCTGTGCCATGCAATGGTTTTGGAGATGCCATAAACTTTAGTTGCTATCTTTTTAAATGTTTTTCCTTAGCTAGATTACCAATTGTTTCGTCTGCAATCATCCCCCCATTGATAGACACAATCATGCAAAACTCAAATCATTCATCAGCAAATGACTAAGGGATATATCCCCGACTTCTCAAAGAAGTCGGAGATTTGGGTATGACGTTTTTTAGTGGAGTTACTGATTAACCATTGACAATTTCGCCACCATTGGGATGTAAAACTTGACCGGACATATAAGAAGCATCATCAGAAGCTAAGAAAACGTAGCTGGGAGCAACTTCTTCTGGTTGTCCTGCTCTTTGCATGGGTACTTGTTTGCCAAAATTTGCCACTTGATCGGCTGGGAAAGTCGCGGGTATTAAAGGTGTCCAAATCGGGCCGGGTGCAACTGCATTTACCCTAATTCCCTTGCCGATTAAATTTTGTGATAAGGAACGAGTAAAGGCGACAATTGCACCTTTTGTAGATGAGTAATCTAGCAAATACTGATTACCTTTATAAGCTGTGACCGATGTGGTATTGATAATTGCACTTCCTTCTTTTAAATGTTTCATTGCTGCTTTAGTAAAATAAAACATTGAAAAGATATTAGTGCGGAATGTGCGCTCTAATTGTTCTTGACTAATATCTTCAATGCTTTGTTGGGGGTGTTGTTCAGCAGCATTATTGATGAGAATGTCTAGTTTACCAAACTCATCTACTGTTTGTTTGACAACACGCTGACAAAAAGCTTCATCAGCAATATCACCGGCTATCGATAATGCCCGTCGTCCATGTTCTGCTACTAAATTTTTAGTTTCTTCCGCATCACCGTGTTCTTCTAGATAAACAAACGCCACATCTGCACCTTCTTTGGCAAATGCGATCGCTACAGCACGACCAATACCACTATCTCCACCTGTAATTAAGGCGACTTTATCCTGTAATTTACCACTACCCCGATGTTGCTCATCTTGTGCCTTGGGTTTTGGTCGCATTTTAGATTCAACACCAGGCAATTCTTGTTCTTGCGGTGGCTGTAATGTTTGTTTTTTTGGCATCAGATTACCTCGAACAAAAGGGAACTTAACACAGCAGAAAGTTGCCAAGACAACAGTCACAAACCTGAATTATGTAATTTTCATCTGACAGAAATTAAACCTTGGATTGGCAAGCCAACCCAAGGTTTAATTATTCTCTTAATCCCACTTGCATCTGCAAGTTTAGGCTGTTTTACCCCGGATATTAGTCATACGACTAACGTTAATTATTCTCCTCACATCCAACACACTAAGGTTTATATGCACTAATCTGAACACGGAAAACAAGTACACAACTCTCTTGCTGTTTGAGGAACGATTGTGTTCGTTCACCTGATTTAAAATTACCTATCAAATCCCAGGTATTTATCGCCCCGCAGATGGAAAGAAAATCAAAATTATTTCAATCGAAAGACAGATTATAATAAATTTTTGTCCAGGTATTTATTGATTTTTGATTACTATTAATGTCAACTCGAACACTGGGACTAGACACAAACCTGTATGAATATTTACTATCTGTTTCCTTGCGAGAACCGGAGATATTAGCGCAATTGCGGCAAGAAACAGCCCAGCATCCGATGGGGAGGATGCAAATAGCACCAGAACAGGGGCAATTCATGGCCTTGCTAGTCAAATTATTAGGTGCAAAGAAAACCTTAGAAATAGGTGTATTTACAGGCTATAGTGCCTTAGCCGTGGCGTTAGCCTTACCCCCGGAAGGTAAGATAATCGCCTGTGATAACAGTGAAGAATATACAGCGATCGCCCGTCGTTATTGGCAACAAGCCGGAGTAGGCGATAAAATTGACTTACACATCGCCCCAGCCTTAGAGACATTAGATAAATTACTCGCAGCAGGTGAAGCAGAAACCTTTGACTTTGCCTTCATCGATGCCGACAAAAGCAACTATGATCATTATTACGAGCGATCGCTAAAATTAGTCCGCCAAGGTGGACTAATAGCCATAGATAACGTTCTCTGGTCAGGCAGAGTAGCCGACCCTCAAACACAAGACAACCGTACCACAAAAATCCGCGCCTTTAATGCAAAACTCCTACAAGACCAAAGAATCACACTCAGCCTAGTACCCATAGGAGACGGCTTAACCCTAGCCTTAAAAAACTGAACTTCCACCTTTGCGCCCCTCCGCGTTTCAAAATACCTCAACTCTCCTCTAGCCTCCGCTAGAGGATACAACCGAAAAACAGTTTTTGACACTCCCCCGTTGATAAAATGGGGGAGTGTCAACATAATTTCTGCTTTAACTCGTCTTAGCTTGTTTTTGTTCGTTGCATTTTTAACTGATACTGTCGCCATTTTTCCTGTTGACGCACTCTTTTGTCGGCGGTAAGACTATCAAAGCAGTGAGGACAGGAAATACCTTGTTCATACTTGGATGATGTTTTATCTTCCTCAGTTAATGGGTGTCCACAACAGAAACACAACTCATGATTTCCTACTTCTAAACCATGACTCACAGTTACCCGTTCATCAAACACAAAACATTCACCTTCCCATAGGCTTTGTTCTGCGGGGACTGCTTCTAAATATTTGAGGATACCGCCTTTGAGGTGATAGACTTCAGCAAAACCTTGTGATATCATATAAGATGATGCTTTTTCGCAACGAATCCCCCCAGTACAAAACATCGCTACTTTTTGATGTTTGTTCGGGTCAAGGTTTTGACGCACATATTCAGGAAAGTCTCTAAAAGAATTGGTTTGCGGATTTTGCGCCCCTTTGAAAGTTCCAATATGTACTTCGTAATCATTGCGGGTATCAATCACAATTACTTCTGGATCAGAAATTAAATCATTCCATTCTTCAGGGGTGACGTACTTTCCTACTTGTTCATTGGGGTCAACTTCCGGTAAACCTAATGTGACAATCTCTTTTTTTAAACGCACCTTCATGCGTTCAAACGGGGGTTGTTCTGCCGTTGATTCCTTGTGTTCTAAGTCTGTGAACCGTGGATCAGAACGCAGATAAGCTAGAACTGCGTCTATAGTTTGACGAGAACCGGCGATCGTGCCGTTGATTCCTTCTTTGGCTAACAGAATTGTTCCCTTAATGCCTTGTGCTGAACAATAAGACAACAAGGGTGCTTGCATCTCCACACAATCCGGCAAACTGACAAATTTATAAAATGTGGCAACAATTTGAGTATTTTTTTCGTTCATCCCTTTGTCAAAATCAAAACTATCTGGTATAGTTATTTTAGTTAACTAAAATACTCCACTTTTTTATTTTACGGGGGTTTAGCTCAGTTGGTAGAGCGCCTGCTTTGCAAGCAGGATGTCAGCGGTTCGAGTCCGCTAACCTCCATTTTTGTGTAGTGTTAAAGAATCATTGTGAAGGCAGCAACGGAGCATCAGCGTCAGGTGGGCATTGCCAATAACGTAAAATAAGAATTTGAGCCAATAGCTAGCAATGCCCACCCTACAGAATTGTTATTTACCGGAATGCTGAAAGACTAGCGAAAGATTATTCGCGGGCATTTGGTAAGTTGCTTGTAAACTGAGATGGCATTGACTAGCTGCGGCGACAACATCCTCTAAATTACGGACACCCCATTCAGGATTTTGAGCGCGTAAAGATTCGTCAAAGGCTGCATTACTGGGGGCTGTATGTTCTCCACCTCGTTTATAGGGGCCATATAAATAGAGTATACCGCCTGGGGGTAAAATGCGACTTGCACCCGCCATCAGTCCTAAACAAGCTGACCAAGGGGAAATGTGAATCATGTTAATATTGACTATGGCGACAATGGGGGAATAATTCCCAGATTTATCTGTCTCTACAGGCCATATTGGTTGTGTAGCGTCAATTTCTAAGGGTGGATAGAGATTATTGCCGGGAGAGTGTTGTATCCATGCTGTGATACTAGCGCGTAATTCGGGATTAGGATCAGATGGTAGCCATTGACGTGGGGTAAGACGAGGGGCAAAAAATACGGCGTGTTCACCAGTACCGCTTGCCACTTCTAAGATAGTACCATTTTCGGGTAATACTTGTAATAGCACTTCTAAAATGGGTTCGCGGTTGCGTTGTGTTGCTGGGGCGTATTTTCTCGCGTCTTGTGGTGTGTTCATGCAGTTGTGTGGCGTATTTTGAGGATTGTTCTCATAATTAAACTAACAGTAGTCATTAGTTATTAGTCATTAGTTATTAGTTATTAGTCATTAGTTATTAGTCATTAGTCATTAGTCATTAGTCATTGGTCATTAGTCATTGGTTTTTCTGCCTCATCTCCCCCATCTCCCTCATCTCCCTCATCTCCCTCATCTCCCTCATCTCCCCCATCTCTTTCATCCCATCGATTTCCCGGAGAATATCTTGCCTAAATCAATCACATCTGTTCAACCACCACTGAAATTTATTCCGCACCGTTTTAACCCACTTGTGGTGAAAATTGTTCACGCTGTGCTACCATTTATCTTAAGGTTTCGGACTCGTCCGTGGCTACCTGCGGGAATTGTGCGGGTGGAAGCTGAAAATGCGGAAGTGTTGGCGGAATTATATCAACAATTCCAAGCTGGTAAAATTCGCTTGATGATGGCGTTTCGTCACCCAGAGGTTGAAGATTCTCTGTGTGCGCTGTATCTGCTGGCTTACATTGTACCACGGGTAGCGCGTCGGCAAGGTATCCAGTTACAATACCCTATTCATAGTCATTTTATGTTTGATAGGGGAATGACTATCTGGGCTGGGAAATGGTTGGGGTGGTTGTTTTCTCGGTTGGGTGGTGTACCTGTGCGTCGCGGGCGGCGATTAGATAAACAAGCGATTCAAACTGCACGGAATTTATTTGCAAATGGTCAATTACCTCTTGCAGTTGCCCCGGAAGGTGGTAATAATGGTTATAGTGGGCTTGTTAGTGACTTAGAACCTGGTGTAGCACAAATGGGGTTCTGGTGTGTAGAAGATTTACACAAAGCTAACCGTCCTGAGACTGTGGTGATTGTGCCGATTTCAATCCAATATCATTATATTCAACCACCTTGGGCAAATCTGGATCGGTTGTTGAGTAAGTTAGAAGCTGATAGTGGTTTATCAGTTCAGTCTAGCAGTGATGGAACGCATCAACCAGAATTTTATTATCAACGTATTTGTCGGTTGGGTGAATATCTGATAACTGAGATGGAAGAATTTTATCGTCGCTTCTATCATCAAGATATCCCGCAAGCTGTTTCTGAAACCTCTGCTAATTCCAATGAGGTGTTAATTGCTAGGTTACGTCGTTTATTAGATACAGCTTTACAAGTTGCTGAACAATATTTCGGTGTACAACCACAGGGCAATTTTATCGACCGTTGTCGTCGTTTAGAAGAAGCTAGTTGGAATTATATTTATAGAGACGATTTGCCTGATGTTAATACTTTACCACCTTTCAAACGTGGTTTAGCTGACTGGGTAGCTCAAGAAGCAGATTTGCGAGTACAGCACATGAGGTTAGTTGAAAGTTTTGTGGCTGTCAATGCTAGTTATCTGCAATCACAGCCGACTGCTGATAGACTGGCGGAAACGGCTTTGCTGATGTTTGATATGTTGTCACGTATTCAATCTTCTACTTTACCAGGGCGATCGCGTTTAGGTTTACGTCGGGCAAAGTTGAAGGTGGGTGAACCTATTTGTGTGACTCAACGCTGGGAAGCTGTTCAGCATGACCGTCAAGCGGCTAAACGTGCTGTGAATGAGTTGACTAAGGATTTACAATTGGCTTTGGAGGAGTTAATTAAGGATTAAATCTGATAGTCTCTCAAACCTAACCCCCCAACCCCCCCTTCCCTACAAGGGAATGGGGGAATGTGTAGAGACGTTTCATAGTTTCATAAAAGTTTGTCTGGTGTGATGGGTAGGTGGCGGATACGTTTGCCTGTGGCGTGATATACTGCATTTGCGATCGCACCTGCTACGCCGACAATTGGTAATTCTCCTAAGCTTTTTGTTCCCAAGGTGTTGACGTGAGGATCATGTTCTGCGATAAATTCTACTTCTATGTTGGGAATGTCGGCATGAACGGGAATTAAATAGTCGGAAAGGTTTGCATTAATTATTCTACCAGTGTGAGCATCTATCACTGTTTTCTCCATTAACGCCATGCCAATTCCCCAAGTAATTCCGCCTATTACTTGACTTTTTGCTGTTTTTATGTTGAGGATACGTCCCGCACTGTAAACGCCGACGCAACGTCTAACTTTAATTTCGCCTAACAATTCGTCAACTGCTACCTCGACAAATACCGCACCAAAGGAATGTTTAGCATATTGTTTGCTGTCTGGGTTGGGTGCGGTGGTTTCAGTGACTTCTAAACTTTCTAAGCCATGACGTTGTAAAATCTCGGTGTAGCTGTCGCGTTGTGATGGTTGGGATTTTGAAAATATCTGTCCTGACTCTACGCTGATATCTTCTAGTTTACAACCATAAAGCGGTGAGTTTGAGTCTGCTATTGCCATTTGAATTAATCTTTCTCTGGCAGCAGTCGCCGCTTGATGTACAGCCGGGGACACACTCGCTACTGTGATAGAGTTACCTGTAATGGGTGCTGTGGGTAAATTACTGTCACCTAGTCTAAAGTTAATTGGTTGCTTGGTTATGTCTTCACCTAACCCCCTAACCCCCTTGTCTACAAGAGAAGGGGGAATATGTAGAGACGTTGCATGCAACGTCTCTACATTTGTGGAAGAGGGGTTTTCCTCTGTTTGTGAATAGTAAGCTAAACCTAACGCTTCAGCTGCAACTTGAGTCATGACTGTATAAGTACCAGTACCGATGTCTTGCGTTCCAGTTTGTACGCTGACTTCCCCTGTGGCGAAAAGTTCGACTTTTACGGTTGCAGTCATGGAATTTGTGGGAAATGTTGCACTCGCCATTCCCCAACCTATGAGGAAGTTACCATCTCGCATGGTGCGGGGTGTCGGGTGGCGTTTTGACCAGCCGAAAATTTCTGCACCTTTTTGATAACATTGTTTTAGGGATTTACTTGACCAAGGTAAGCCTGTATGGGGGTCAATATCTGCATGGTTGCGTAATCTAATTTCTATCGGGTCAAGATTTAAGGCATAAGCTAGTTCATCTATTGCTGATTCTAAGGCAAACATCCCTGGTGCTTCTCCCGGCGCACGCATAAATGTAGGTGTACCTGCATTTATCCGCCCTAACCGATATTTTACTTCTAAGTTGGGACAAGCATACATCATGGTAGTTGCTGCACCTACGGGTTCGACAAACTCCTCAAACATGGAAGTTAAGGATGTGCCAATGTGTTTGATTAAGGTAAACTGTCCTTGTTTGGTTGCGCCTAGTGTCAGCTGTTGGTGAGTTTCGGATCTATAGCCACAGTTAGTATACATTTGCGATCGCGTTAGTACAACTTTCACCGGACGCTGCACTTGACGGGAGGCGATCGCCGCTAATATAGTATGAGAACGTAGCAAGGCTTTACAACCAAACCCGCCACCTAAGTATTTTGAGATAACGCGGATATTTTCTGGTGGTAGGTTCAGCACCTTTGCCAAACTTTTTTGTGTGCCGGAAATACCTTGCGTCGTTTCATATATAGTTAAATTATCTCCTTCCCAAAAGGCGATGGTGGCAGATGTTTCTAAGGGGTTATGATGTTCTGTTGGTGTGGTGTACACCTGTTCAATTAATATATCTGCTTGTGCTTTGCCGACTGCAATATCGCCTCTGGTAATTCTACCGGGCATGATGCCGAAAAAGATAGATTCTGGCTCAAATACTTCTGGTAGTGCTTGCGCTATTGTGACTGTCGGCGTTGCTGCTTCGTAGGTGATGTTTACTAGGGTGGCAGCATATTCAGCTTGTTCTAAGGTTTCGGCGACGATAATAGCCAAGGGTTGCCCATCGTAATGAATGATATCATGTTTTTCTGGTTGTTGATCTGGTTGCTGGGAAAAAAAGGGGATTTTGATTAAGTCGGGGGTTTGCTCATAGGTGATGATATCGACTACTCCAGGGGCAGCTAGGGCTGGGGTGGTGTCTATGGTGGTTACTTGACCTTTGGCGATCGCGCTTCTCAATATTGCTCCATAGGTGAGGTTTTCTCTGGGTATATCGGCTGTGTATTCGGCTTTTCCTGTGACTTTTAGGTTGCCTTCTACTCGGTTTAGGGGTTTTCCTATGATTTTATTCATGTCTTTTTGTGGGGTGTTGGGGATTTATTTGGCTCACGCAGAGGCGCAGAGTCGCAGAGAGAAGAATTAGAGAAATTTAAACTTTTCTTCTCTGTTTCTCTGCTTCTGGAGGGTGATAATATAATACTTGTTATTCGCTGAGGGCGCGGAGTATGGCGCGTTTTAGTAGTTCTATTTTGAATTGATTATGTTGTTGGGGTTTGGCTTGTTTTATTGCTAGTTCTGTTGCAAAGTTTAAGGTGTTTTGGTTGAGGGGTTTATTTTGGAGAAATTCTTCTAGTTCCCACGCCCGCCAGGGTTTTGTTGCTACTCCGCCAAAGGCTATTTTTGCTGTTATAATTGTTCGGTTTTCTATCTCTAAGGCTAGGGCTACAGATACTAAGGCAAATTCATAGGCGGCTCTATCTCTGACTTTTAAATAGTTGGAGTTTCTACTACAATTATTGTTAGGAATTTCTACAGCTACAATTAATTCTCCCGGTTTTAATAGGGTTTCTTTGTGTGGGGTGTCTCCCGGTAAGAGATAAAATTCATGAATGGAAATTTGGCGTTCTTTTTCTAGTCCTTGAATACAAATAATTGCGTCTAATGCTGTTAAGGCTACTGCTAAGTCTGAAGGATGAACAGCTATACAATGTTCGCTTGTTCCCAAAATGGCGTGCATTCGATTATAGCCGTTTATTGCTGCACAGCCTTCTCCTGGTGTGCGTTTATTACAGGGAAAAGCTGCATTACGAAAATACGGACACCTGACTTTTTGTAGTAAGTTACCTCCTACAGTCGCCATGTTTCTCAGTTGGGGTGATGCGCTTTGATTAATTGCTTGGCTGATGACTGGGTAGTGTTTTTGAATATCAGGATGTAATGCTACTTCTGTGAGTCTGCACAATGCACCTATTCTAACTCCGGTGGCGGAAGTTTCAATTTTATTTAAGGGTAAGCTGTTAATATCAATTAATGTTTCGGCTGTCTGAATTCTATCTTTCATTAAGCCTAATAAATCTGTTCCTCCGGCTATAAATGCGGCTGTTTTATCTTCGGTTAAGGTGATGATTGCCTGTTCTTTAGTTTTAACTTTAGCATAACTAAATGGTCGCATCTTCTATTCCTTTGACTACTTCTTTAATTGCTGCTACAATATTTGGATACGCTCCACATCGGCAAAGATTACCACTCATTTTTTCGCGAATTTCTGCCTCTGATTGCGGTATTTGTTCGGCTAACATTCCTACGGCTGAAATTATTTGCCCGGATGTACAATAACCACATTGAAAGGCATCATGGTTAATAAATGCTGTTTGCATGGGGTGGAGTTCGTCATCTTTGGCTAATCCCTCGATGGTGGTAATTTCACTGTCAATGTGCATGATTGCCAAAGTCATACAAGCGTTAATTCTCCGACCATTTACTAATATAGTGCAAGCTCCACACTCGCCGCGATCGCAAGCTTTTTTAGTCCCCATCAAACCTAACTTTTCCCGCAGCGCATCTAGCAAAGTTACGCGAGGTTCAACTTTCAAGGTGTAGGAGGCATCATTAATTAGCAATGATATCTCTACCTCCTCTGGACTGAAGATTTTTAATTGTTCCTCGCCCAATTTATTACTTATGATAGATGATTTTTCTTTATTCATAATTTATTTTGTGTCTATCTAATTATCTTCATTATCTCTCTTTTGGAACTGAATTTTTCCGGCATTTTTAAATAACTTTTAAAATATAGTATTTAAAAAAAATGCCAAACAAACATATAAATCCCCAATTATTAAGCCAAAAAGTTGCAATTATTGGTGCTGGGCCTGGTGGTTTAGCGGCAGCGATCGCTCTTGCAAATCTGGGTTTGGATGTGCAAGTATATGAAAAAGCTCAAGATTTGCGTCCGGCTGGCACTGGTTTAGGACTATCTCCCAATGGCTTGAATTGTTTAGAAGCCATATCACCAGGAATTATCAACGCCCTCACCAGTTGCGGTTGTCTGGTGCGTCGGGCGGTTGTCAAAAGTATGACGGGAGAAACCATTAAAATTAACCCCACCACCTTCTCAGAGAAATACGGACAGCCTTTGCTAACTGTTTGGTGGTGGCGATTACAGCAAACTCTAGCATCTAGATTATCATCAGCAATTATTCACCTGAATCATCGTTGTATCGGCTTTCAACAAGATGAAGACGGTGTAGAAATCTATTTTGAGCATGGTAAAACAGAATATGCAGACTTGCTCATTGGTGCAGACGGGTTACACTCCGCCGTCAGAGAAACGTTATTTAGCGAGGGTAAGCCGAATTATCTCGGTAGTATGTGTTGGCGTGCCGTCGTTGAATATCATCATGAACTGTTTGATTCCTATGACTTAGTGTTTGTCAAAGGCAATCAACAATTTATGTTTCTGCTGAATGTGGGAGGCGGTTACACCAGTTGGATTAGTCGGAAATTTATACCTAATTATACACTTTCTCAGAATGCAGAGCAAGTCAAGGCAAGGATTCTTGATGAATTAACAGGCTGGGATGAATCGTTTCGGGCGGTGGTAGAAGCCACACCAGCCGGACAAATTTGGGAGGGGCCGATATGCGATCGCCCACCGTTAACCCACTGGAGCAAAAATCGAGTTACACTGTTAGGTGATGCTGCCCACCCCATGGCCCCAGCAATGGCGCAGGGTGCAAACAGCACCTTTGAAGATGTCTGCGAACTACAAGCTTGTTTATCTCAAGCTGCCAGTTTGACAGAAGCTTTAACTACCTACGAACAACGCCGCATTCAACGTACCAGCCTCATTCAAGCCCGTAGTGCAGTAGGTGAGATGCGATACTACGATATCGACGCTGTGAAACAAACCCAAGAACAAGCCGCACCCAGTCATGATAGTTTTCCAGACTGGCTTTATAGTTACAAACCACCTGCTGTGTTATGAAGTTTATTTCTGAATAGATAAAACAAGTATTTTGCTAAATTCTTGAGAGTAACTATAAATGCACGTTATCAGCCGCAGAATTTTGCGGGACTTTTGTCAGGCACACACAGATGTCTGTGATGCGCTTTATGATTGGTACAGGGTAGCCACTAAAGCTGAATGGAAAAATCTGATTGAAGTTCAGGCTATTTATCCAAAAGCAGAAGCGGTTGGTAACTTCACAGTGTTTAATATTAAAGGCAACAACTACCGCTTAATTGTTGATATTGTTTACGAAACTCAAAGAATTTATATTAAATATGTCCTAACTCACGCCGAATATGATAAGGATAAATGGAAAAATGACCCGTATTTTTAATCCTGAATCTTACGGTAAGTTGTTAGCTGAGTATCAACCAAAAACAATTACCACGGAAGAAGAAAATGAACAAGCAATCAAACTGGCTTTAAGCTTAGAACATCGTCCCAATCGTACACCAGAAGAGGAGATGCTGTTGGAACTGCTGGTAACGTTAATTGAGAAGTTTGAGGAAACGCATTACCCTATTCCCCAAGGTACACCCAATTCGATGTTAAGGCATCTCATAGACGCACGCGGCATTACTCCAGAAGCATTAGCTGAGGTAATTGGATCTTTGGAAGTTGTACGAGAAATTATAAATGGCGATCGCACCATAAATCAAGCAGAAGCAAAATTACTGGCGGATTATTTTCATGTAGATGTCAGCTTATTTACATAAATCTAATTATACACATATAGAAATTGAGTTTTAGGTTAGGCTAAACCCTGTAACTGGGTCGCCCCCAGTCAAAAACGCCGTTGTTTGATTAAAGTTTGGTAGGCTAAACATCAGTAGTTTAACGCTACCAATTCTTACATAAAAGTACCGAAATATTGCTAACTCGCAGCCAATTTACCCCAACCGACGTAAGGTAACTTCGCCGCAGTCGTCCGAATTTGCTCAGAATTTGCCACCAACTGACCGCAAGCATCCCAAGCACCGGAAACAAAGGCGGTTCTCGTTCCTTCACTCATGGTGACAGGGGCGGTAAAATCACCTACTTGCACCTGTAAAGTTTCTAAATTCACTGTCACAGGGGTTTGGGGATTAGCTGCAACTAATTCTTGCAGTTGTTTCACCGTCACCGCATCAGCTATTAAACAAGGTACACCGATCGCTACACAATTACCAAAGAAAATTTCCGCAAAGCTTTCACCGATCAGGGCTTGAATACCCCATTTAGATATTGCTTGGGGTGCGTGTTCCCGCGATGAACCACAGCCAAAGTTACGGTTAACAATTAAGATATTCGCGCCTTGATATTGGGGTTGATCAAAGGGATGCTGACCATTTAAAGCGGTGCGATCGTCGATAAACGCCGCTTCACCCAAACCATCAAAAGTAACCGCTTTCAAATACCTCGCGGGGATGATGCGGTCTGTATCAATATCATCACCCACTAAAGGTATACCACGTCCAGAAACTTGTTTAACTTCACTTACCATATCAATTCAAAATTCAAAATTCAAAATTCAAAATTCTTTGCACCAGCGTCACGAAGTCAAGCATGGGTACTGGGGATTGGGGGCTGGATTTTGCCCCCTGTTCCCCTGCCTTTTAGAGTAAGTCGCGCACGTCGGCAACTTCACCTTTAATTGCTGCTGTCGCTACCATTGCGGGACTCATTAGCAGGGTGCGCCCGGAAGCTGAACCTTGTCTACCTTTAAAGTTGCGGTTGGAGGAAGACGCACTAATTTGTCTACCTTCTAGTTTGTCGGGGTTCATTGCCAAACACATGGAACAACCGGGTTCACGCCACTCAAAGCCGGCAGCTTGGAAAATTTTGTCTAATCCTTCCGCTTCTGCGGCTTGTTTGACTCTTTCTGAACCAGGAACTACAAAGGCTTTCACTCCCGCCGCTACACTCCGACCTTGGGCGATTTTCGCTGCTTCTCTTAGGTCGCTGAGTCTGCCGTTTGTGCAGCTACCAATAAAGCAGACATCAATTTTAGTGCCTTTGATGGGTTGACCGGGATATAAATCCATGTAGCGGTAGGCTTCTTCGGCTACGAAGCGGTCTTCTTCTGCTAGTTCTTCCGGTTTGGGTATCAATTGATTTACGCCGATACCTTGTCCGGGGGTAATTCCCCAGGTGACTGTCGGGGGAATATCCTCAGCTTTGAAGACTACAACATCATCATATTCGGCATCGGCATCACTCTTGATTGATTCCCACCAAGTCACTGCTTGCTCCCAGTCTGCACCTTTGGGGGCAAAGTCTCTATTTTTGAGATAATTGTATGTGACTTGATCGGGATTGACATAACCGCATCTAGCACCGCCTTCAATGGCCATGTTGCAGACTGTCATCCTTTCTTCCATGCTCATCTGCTCAAAGGTGGTTCCGGCGTATTCGTAGGCGTAACCTACACCACCTTTTACGCCTAGGGTGCGGATGATGTGTAAAATTACGTCTTTGGCGTAAACGCCAGGGTTAAGCTTGCCGTTAACTTCTACTCTGCGGACTTTGAGTTTAGATAATGCTAAGGTTTGGGAAGCGAGAACATCACGCACTTGGCTAGTACCGATACCAAAGGCGATCGCACCAAACGCCCCATGACTAGAAGTGTGGCTGTCTCCACAAGCAATCGTCATTCCTGGCTGGGTGAGTCCCAATTCTGGGGCGATGACGTGGACTATCCCTTGGTTGCCTGAGCCGATATTATAGAAGGTAATGCTATTTTCTTGGCAGTTGGTTTCTAATGCTTGGATCATTTCTTCCGCCATGCGATCGCTAAAGGGACGCGCTTGATTATCTGTCGGTACGATATGATCCACGGTGGCGACGGTTCGCCCTGGAAATAACACTTTTAGTCCTCTTTCCCGTAACATGGCAAAGGCCTGGGGACTGGTAACTTCATGGATTAGGTGTAGTCCAATAAATAGCTGTGTCAGCCCTGAAGGAAGTGTACCAACAGTATGTAAGTCCCAAACTTTATCAAACAGGGTTCCTTTGCTCATAGGTAAATCGTTAGGTAACGAGTCAGAGTTTTTATCGTATCAAAAAAAGTCTCGGTTTTACTGTTTGGGGTTAGGAGAAAGAGGAGAGGATTTAAACGCAAAGGAGCGCGGAGGTAAACGCAGAGGTACGCGGAGTGGTGAATGTTTCTATTTGGCAGGGTTGGTGAAGGTTTAGGGTGTGTTGCGAATTTGCCGATAGCGGGCTTCTGTTAAGGAATAGATGCCGTAGGCAATTAAACCCAAGGCTACTAAGCCTAAAATCCAAGGGCCGAAGGGTTGTTTTCCTAGGGTTGCTAATGCTTCTCCTAATCCTTTGGCTTCACTTGCGTCAGATTGATGGGCTGCTTGGATTAAGAATATACCAATAATACTAAAAACGATGCCACGGGCTGCAATGCCAAATCTACCTGCGCGTTTTGCCCATATTCGCTCTTTGATAGACATTTCTTGCATTTTCAAGTGACGGAGAAATTTACATTTATATGCTTTGTATAGGTAATAAATACCAACACCAATCACGATTACCCCCACTAATCCCACTAGAAATCTTCCAAAGGGTTGAGCTAGCAATTTTGCTGTCCAGTCTTCAGTTGAATTACGATTACTACTACCCACTCCCATAATTAGCTGTACTGCTGCTAATGCTAAACCTGCATAAGCTAAAGCACTGAATGTATAGCCTAAACGTTTGGCTATTTGTTTTTTACCTGTTTGACGGGAGCTTTCTGGGTTAAAAATCGCCTGTACTAAACGCCAAAGTACGTAACCAATCAAACCAACTGTCAGAATACTTAATAAAAATTTTCCGAAGGGTTGGGAGACAATTGTTCTGAGTGCGCCACTGGTATCGGTAGTTCTACCACCCAGTCCAAATGCTGCTTGTGCTGCCAGGAAACCTACAACAAAATAAACTACTCCTTTGGCAGCATAACCCAATCTCGCTAAACGCTCAAATACAGGATGAGCAACTGCTTGTTTGACTGGTTTTTGAATATTAGAAGGTAAGTTATTTCTTGTCATGTTTTTAATATTTTCCTAATACTAATTAGATGGTTTATTCGGGTAAAATGATGAGATATTTGCCTTTTTTATTTTCTTTTTTGTTGCCTCTGCCATAACCACAGTCCAAAACTAATAATAATTATCACTAAGACAACCAGAGAAATAGGACTGAGGTATTGTTTCACTATCTGATAATTTTGTCCTAATATATAGCCGGCATAGCTTAATAAGCCTACCCACAAAACTGTGCCGAATGTTGAGTACAGCAGAAATGGGATTAATGACATTTCTTCTAAGCCAGCCGGAATAGAAATATAAGTACGAATACCAGGAATTAGGCGACCGAAAAAAACTACAGCCCCACCGTAATTTCTAAACCAACGCTTTGATTTATCAAGATCATCCCCAGATAAAGTCAACCATTTACCATACTGATTGACCCATCTTCTTAACCTTTGCTCGCTAACTAACTTGCCTAGATAGTACCAAGGCAATGCACCGATTATTGAGCCTATAGTCCCTGCCAAAATTACCCAAGGCAAGCTTAATTTACCCTGCTGGACAGTGAATCCTGCTAAGGGCATAATTAATTCTGAAGGTATGGGAGGAAAAATATTTTCCAACAACATGAGGAAGGCTATACCCAAATATCCCATCCCAGAAATAATATTAGTAATCCAATCAAGCATAAAGTTTTTATCTACAGGGTAAAATGAAGCCAAGAAATAGCTAATCAAGTTTGCTGATGGCTGCACTTATTGATAATTCTGCTGTTATTGAGGTTTGATTATCACCTGCCGAGTGAGGTAATTTCTGA
>NZ_CAWMSA010000036.1:134684-149757 GCF_963870205.1 Anabaena sp. CA = ATCC 33047
CTAATGACTAATGACTAATGACTGAAGTTAATAAAAAGCGATCGCCTGCTAAGATTACAAGCGATCGCTGATATTGATTCCTCAAAGTTATCTAATCAATTCAATGGCTCAACTATACTTCTTAAACCATTATTATTAAGTATTCCCACCATCGCCTCGGCATTATCACGACTGCTAAATACTCCGGCTTGCATGACTCTGCGTCCTTGCCATACTGTGGAAAATGCACCAGGAGCTAAGTATTTCACTAATTCCTGCTCTTGTTCACTCATCGCTACTACTACCACACGATAGCGTAAACCTGCGTTGGTAGATGAATTACCACTATAGTTAGTAGTTTCTGTGCGGTTGGCTGAAACTTTTCGCATATTGCGGGTGTTCCCCAAGGGGATATTCCCACTAGGTACTGGCAAAATGTTAGTATCTCGTGCAGACTCTTCTAATGCAGGTATTGATTGGCTTTGTTGTCTCACTTCAGGTGGCAATGAAACAAAATTTGATTGATTGCTGTTTGGCTGTGGTTGTTCTGGCTGGGGTGCAACAAATTCAATCGTGTTTTTATCTATCTGCACAAAGTTTAGCTGGGCTGTTTGGGCTGGTACGGGTGGTAATGCTGTCGGTTTTCTGGGGGAGACTGGGCGGCGGGTAATTTGTCGATTTCTGTTTGTTGTTCTGTTGGCGATCGCAGCTGATTGTGTTTGATTGTATCTAGGTATAGTCAGGGGTGCGTTGGCTGATGTCAGTGGTGATGTTTGGCTGCGGTTTTGATTTCTGAGTTGATTGTTATTGTCAGCTACACTAGGGGCTATAAAGTCAATTTCGCCATTCTCAGGTATTTGCTCAAGCACTTGATTGTTAGCAGTAGCTACTGATGCGGTTATATTGACTTTACCAGCGAGGCGTTGCTGATTAATCGTGTTACCAACCGCTACAATTTCCTGTTTCGCCGCACTAGCATTAATGTCATAGCGGCGATTATTCCGAAATTGATTACCACCGGGTTCGCTAGCGTTACCCAAATCTGGTATTGCTTGAGCGATCGCAACTAAACCATCTTCTCTACTGCCTTCAATGATATTCTGCCGTAAAATCGGACGAGCGTTAGCTTGAACTATCATCCCTGCACGGTTGTCTTGAATTACATTGCTGACGACTACCGGCGCAGCATTTTGGGTAATATTAATCCCAAAACCTGTTTGTGCAAACACATTTTCTCTTACCTGCCCTTGAGAATTACCACTGATCGTAATACCGTTGGCTCCATTGCGATAAAAGTAATTTTTAGTAATTGTGCTAGCACTATTACCCGCTACCGCTACGCCATCTTGAGTATTGCCTGTAAACGTATTGTCTGCAATGATTGTCTGGCTCGATTCGATCCATACACCATAACCACGGGGGTTAGAGTTCGTTACCGTTACCCCACTTACCCCGGCTTTGTTCGCACCAACAATGGTGACGTTTTGTCCCCCAAAACTACGACTGAGAAATTGTCCACCGCCTTGAATCCTGATCCTTTGTCCTTTATTCTCGGTATCACCTTGAATAAATACACCCGGTTTTAGGATGAGGGGGAAAACTTCTCCTGTATCTGCACTATAAGCACCAGGAGCTAGCTTAATTATTGTATTCGGGGTAGCAACTCGTAATGCTTGGGTAATCGTCCGCCAAGGCGCATTTTCACTACCATTACCTGTGGTGTCATCTCCGGCATTGGGGTTGACAAACAGTACATTAACCTGGGAAAGTGATGTTTCACCCGTAGAACTTTGAGTGGAAACAGTCGGTACTTGAGCAACAACGCTACCAATGTTGATGCTCAGTGAAGTTATCGTGGCTATACTCAAGCTGCATAATATAGATAACCCAAAAACTGGATACCTTGCGAATGCCAAAGCAGTGGGCTGAGTCTGCAAATTGTTTAAATGATGATATTTTGGCGCAAACAGGAAGGAAATCATCTTCACACCACTCCTTAGAAGTAATTATAAATATTCATACTTCCCATATTCAGTATGTCGTTAATGTTATCCGTTCTATTGACCGATTGGCTATTTTGCATACAAAGTAATTAAGGAGGGAACTGGGGATTGGAGACTGGATACTAGGGACTAGGAAAAATTTTCTCGGTACCCAGTACCCAATCCCCAATGCCCAATCCCTGATCCCCAGTACCCAAAACTATGCAAATCGATTATGCAAAAGAAGTTGCAACTATGAAAGAGGTTGGCTATTACGATAAAAACATCACTAATGGGGTTGTTGTAATGGTCGAGCCATACAGCCAACAAAAGCAAATTCAACAGGTTGTTCACCGTATTTTAGATGCTAATCTAGACCGCGCTCGTGAAGGGTTGCGAATTATAGAAGAATGGTGTCGTTTTGGGTTAAATAACGCCGAAATGGCTGGGGAGTGTAAACACCTACGCCAAGAGGTGGCTATTTGGCACACTGCGGAATTACGCGCCGCCAGAGATACAGCAGGTGATCCCGGTACTGAGTTAAGTCATCCCCAAGAAGAACAACGCTCTAGTATTAAGGCATTGTTACAAGCTAACTTTTGCCGGATTCAAGAAGCTTTCCGGGTGGTGGAGGAATATGGAAAACTCTATCATCCCAATATGGGTAAGGCTTTTAAGCAGATGCGGTATCAGGTTTATACCCTGGAGAGTGATTTAATGGGGTATCAGCGTCATCAACTTTTATGGCGATCGCGTTTATATCTGGTAACATCTCCATCAGCAGATTTATTAAGTATTGTAGAAGCAGCCCTTAAAGGTGGTTTGACTTTGGTACAATACCGCAGTAAAGATGCTGATGATAGTGTGCGTCTGGAAGAAGCTACAAAGCTGCAACAATTGTGTCATGCTTACGGTGCTTTGTTGATTATCAATGACCGCGTAGATTTGGCTATGGCTGTAGATGCAGATGGGGTACACTTAGGACAACAAGATATGCCCATTGCGATCGCTCGTCAATTACTCGGCCCTCAACGATTAATCGGTCGTTCCACTACCAACTCAGACGAAATGCAAAAAGCCATTGCTGAAGGTGCAGATTATATTGGCGTAGGGCCTGTGTATGAAACACCGACAAAAGCAGGTAAAGCGGCGGCGGGTTTAGAATACGTGCGTTACGCCGTAAAAAATAGTTCCGTTCCCTGGTTTGCGATTGGGGGCATAGATGTGAATAATATCAATGATGTGATTGATGCAGGTGCAGAAAGGGTAGCAGTAGTGCGATCGCTCATGCAAGCTGAACAACCTACTTTAGTCACCCAATATTTACTCTCCCAACTTAATCGCGTCCAACCAGACAACCCATCAATGTTTTAAGGTGCAAACATCCGGCTTATGTCTCATGAGATTAGCCTTCAGGTAAACGGGGAAACTCGTAGTTGTGCTTCCCTTACCCCGTTACCTGATTTACTCCAACAGTTAGGTTTCAACCCCCGCTTAGTAGCTGTAGAATATAACGGCGAAATTTTACATCGTCAATTCTGGGAACAAACTACAGTACAATCAGGCGATCGTCTCGAAATAGTCACGATTGTCGGTGGAGGATGAAAAATAGTTATTAGTCATTAGTCATTAGTCATTAGTCATTAGTCATTGTTATTAGTCATTAGTCAACAGTCAACAGTACCCACATATAAAGAACGGTGTAGAGTTCTACGGTTGGCTAATTCTTTACCTTGGCGGCCTAGTTTTTCCCGCAGTTGTGAGTCTTGAGATAGTTTCTTGAAAGCTTGAAATACTTCATAGCCAGATTTAGGATTAACTAATAGACCGTTTTCTTCATGGCGCACTATGTCCAGTAAAGCACCATGACAAGAAGCAATTACAGGTTTACCAAAGTAACTTGCTTCTAAGTAGACAACCCCAAAGCCTTCTAAACCTCTAGCTTTTTTATCTGCAACGCTCAACATAGCAAAGATATCACAGGCGGCATAATAGGCTGCTAATTCTTGATGAGGTACATATCCAGCAAAGTGTACCCGGTTGTCTACACGCAAGCATTGCGCTAAAGCTTTTAATTCTGCTTCACAGTTACCTTCACCGCAGATGAGATAGTGAACATCAACACCGATAGTTAATAATAGTGGTAAGTTCTCAATCACACCCTCAAAGCTTTTTTGCTTGATTAAGCGTCCTACGGAGAGAATGACTATAGACGTTTGGGGAATATTATAAGCCTGACGGATGCGATCGCCTAACTCCTCTAAATTTTTGCTATTGTTTCCCAAACCAAATTTTTCTGGTCTAATTACCGGGTGAATCACATGGGTAGGGGTTGCCAAGCGGAAGGTATTTCTCAGATAATCTTGGGTAGAGGAACTATTACAAACAATGCCGTCGGCACGTTTTAGGGTAAGCTTAAAGAGCGATCGCCATAGAGGATTGCGAATAGCACAAGCTATATCCTGACCATGCAAGTAAATAAAACAGCGCACAGGTAAGATATAACTCAATAATAACAGTGAGGGGAAATCGTAACCGTGACCCCATTCAATATAGCGGTAACGATAGCGAAAATACAGCTTAATTGCGAATACAAATGAGAAGATAAAATTCAAAAGAGGCTGTAAATAACTACCGATAACATTCCCCAAGAAATTTTGCAGATTTAGCCAGCGATACACAGGAAACTGTTGTGCTTTATCAAAAACTTGATCACCCGCACAACTAGCCGCCAAAACAATTACTCTTTCTTGATCTTGAAGACAGCGATTGTAGAGATATTCACCAATTACAGCTTCTTTAGGCAGAAACAGGCGTGATATCACCAAAATATCCGGGGATGCCGTTGTTTCTCTGATGGGGGTTGCTAGTTGCGAGACGTGTTCCATGTTGGTTTCGTGAAATTGAATGCAAATAAGTTCTAGGGTTTCAACTTGCAACTCAGGCAAAGTAACTCATAGGAATTAACTGATTATTTGTCATAAAAACTGACATTTTCTCTTGTCATCGGCTACTGTCTGTTTCCAGCAGCCAGAATCTTTCCTCCATATTGACATTGCAGAAATTCAACGCAGATAGTTCACTATGGTATAAATCTGATAGGTTTTATGACTAAACACTGATATGTAACAAAACTGAAAAACTCGCAGCTTGGCATCAAATTGCGCCAATTTTTTGACTCTTAGTGCATCTGTTATCCCAAATAAAATATTGTCGTTTTATTTACTTCCTCCCCTAATGAACGCCACAATAATTTTTACTGAGTTTTTGATAGATTTCAGTATTTAATTTTCTCCTCTTTTTGATTTTTAGCCAACAATTAGAACCGAAAGATAACCATTTCAGCATTTTTTTGTCAAAAAAATTTACAATCCTTCATGAAACTAGCTAGAGTAGAGATATTTACAGCCTTGTTAGACACTCTGTACTACCTAGCACCATTTTCAATCACCTAGGGTGGGCAATTTCCACAAGGTCAAAATAATAGTTTGAGCAAATTTTTCATATTGCCCACCTGAATTTAATTGCAATCAAGCAACTGCTGCAAAGTTTAAGCGAACTTAACCTTATGACGTTATAGCTATATTTTAGAAGAAGAAATATAGAAATGTTGTTGTTAATTATGTGAAGTATTTGTTAATTGTTTGTTGATTTTGTCTCGCTAAGATTTAGGTATTTTGGCAAAAGTGATGCTAAAAAATCCGATTTGTAACTGTAATGAACTCATGAAAAATGCTGTTAAATTTACAAATTATCAACCTTAATTAAAAAAGATGATGATTTAGAAAATCTATTTGATTATTGACAAAAATTTGTACAAATCGAAAAATTTAATTACCTATTTCCTATACCTGTAAGGGTTGAGCAATGGGAAACTCCTACTTTTTTTACATAAAAAAATATCTGAAAATCCTGAAGTTGCTCCCAATGCTGACTCATCTCCCCCTACACCCGCGTTAAGAGCAACCGCACAGACTTGGGGAGGGGTAATCATTAATTAATTCCAAAGTTCCTTCAAAGGGCTGAAATTCTGAGGTACGGTTATCCACTACAGAAATCCCCCTTCAGTTGACTGCTGACCCAAGATCAGACGCGGTAGATTGGATATGTAGCCAAAAATATGAGCGTACATAAAGCTACTACCAATCAAAGACTGCTGATTACGGGCTGGTATCACTTACCCACCTCAACGCTCTGACAAGAGAAAAATAATTAAAGAATATCGTTTTTCATGCAACTGTGATTATGCCTAAAAAAAGACCACTCTCTATCAAACCTTTGTTAAAAACCTTCGTCACCCTTGGCTTGGTGTTGACATTGGTATTTAGTCACGCTGATGGTGCATTAGCAGCCCGTAGTGGTGGCAGAATTGGCGGTGGTGGGTTTAGAGCGCCTAGCCGCACTTACAACCCCCGCCCCTATGCACCTCCTGGTGGTGGATACTCTACACCTTATCCTGGTGGTGGTTTTGGCTTTCCTTTCTTGATTCCTTTCTGGGGTATTGGGGGAGGTTTTGGGGGTTTGTTTACGATTTTAATTTTTATTGCGATCGCTAACTTCTTAATGCAAACTTTCCGCCGTGTCTCCAGTGGTGGAGGTGAAGAAGTCGCCTACAGCAGCAACCCCACTGTCAGCGTAGCGCGTTTGCAAGTTGGGTTATTAGCACAAGCCCGTGATTTGCAACCAGAACTCAACCGCATCGCTGAAACTGCTGATACCAATTCCCCAGAAGGGCGCACCGAAGTGCTACAAGAAGCTAGTTTAGCTTTGCTGCGTCACCCTGAATATTGGGTATATGCTGGTGCTGGTACACAACAAGCAAAATTAACTTCGGCTGAATCTCAGTTTAACCGTCTAGCACTGGCAGAACGTAGCAAGTTTAGCGAAGAAACTTTGTCTAACGTCAATAACCAACTCAAAGCAGCCCAAGCGCAAGAAGCTTTACCTGCATCTGGTGAACTCGATAACCCCACCCGTTTATTTAGTGAAGGCCCTGGGGAATATATTATTGTGACGTTATTGGCGGCAACTTTGGGTAAGCTTGAACTTCCTACTGTCAACAATACTGATGATTTGCGTCAAGCTTTGCGACAAATGGGTAGCATTCCGGCTGATCAACTTTTGGCTATTGAAGTGCTTTGGACACCTCAAGCTGAAGGTGATACTCTTACCTCTGATGATTTGTTAGCTGAGTATCCTGATTTGACTCTGGTTTAGAGTTTGTCTGTGAACATTAGAGACGTTGCATGCAACGTCTCTACATAATTTATTGGGTGCAACTTCATTTAAAATTGGTATGAATACTTGCAGGTCGTATATTTTTATCTATCTTCTCAAACTAATTTCTGTAGTCTTCATCTGAAATACCACAATCCTAGATAAATCAACTTCCGGTTCTTCCGGGGTGTATGGTTGATTTTGGGCTTGTTGAATGATTGAGCCTAAGATGAATATAGCTAGCATGACAAAAATTAAGACGAAGGCACGTATAAATATATTGCTAGGACGATTTTGCTGCATATTTCTGCTGTAATGCCTTCCATAGTCGCTAGTCCTAACATAATCTTCTCTGATGAGAATTGAAGACTCTCAAAAGTTAGAAATACTTTGGTGGTAACATCAGCCTTTGAGAATATTTATGCCAAAAATTATGCAGGTTGTAAATTTTTTTTGAGAAATTAACTCTATATAATTAGTGTAGTAGTAAGATGATGATTTGAGTTGAAAATATATTGATAAATTACATATTGAAAAACTGTAATTTAACAAAAATATAACAACAGCAAAATATATTAATTCTCTAGCTGGTAGGCACAATTAACAGTTTAGTCAGTGTTTACTTACAAAGGGAATGCAAGCGATCGCCTCCCCGATCAATTAAGATCAGAGGTGATCGCCGGAGAAGGCTTTGAGTTTTGAGGTAAAGGATTCACAGCGATCGCTACTGCTTGGGGTAAACTGCCCAATGGGTGGATGATTCACTGACACCGGCAGAGAGTTCGGTTGTGGGCTGGGCTGAGGAGGTGCGGAGGAATTGAACCTGGGTGTGATAGTAGACACGCCGACACCTACACCAGAAGCAACTAATGTCCTTTCTGCTGGCTGGGCTGCTTCTTGGTTAACAGCTTCTGGGGATGGAAGATTAATTAGCTGTAAGGATTGAGAGTGATTGATTTCCTGTGGATGCTCAACATGATCTGGTAAAGCTGGAGTTACCTGATATTCCTGATGATAACTCTTGGTTTTCTGAGAGATAATTGGTTGGCGGGCAAATGGTAGGGCTGGTGCCGTGGAATCAGTTAAGCTTTCCGGGAATTTGCTACAAATCAACCGCTCAAATTCCATATTAAAATGATAAATCGCCTGACCTCGGCGATGCCAAAATGCCAAGATTTGCTGGACGGAAATACCTTTATAGCGTCCTTGATACAGGGCTTCGATCACGGCGAGATGCAACCAATCAGGTGGATATAGTTTTTGCCAACGATGAATTAGTTCAGTAGCACTATAGCCACTGAGGTCAAAACTATAATGAATCAGTAGAGAGGCTGCTAATTTGGCGAAAGTTTGGGGTAATGATGTTGACATGGGAGTTTTGGCTGCTGGCAAGAGGTATAAACTATTTACCCATCAGACATAGCCTAGCGTGTTTTTAACTGTAGGATTTATTACCTAAAGTTGCCAAGTTGATAGACAGTGTTTCTCATTTTACTTGGTCAACTGCCAGGTGTCGAAATAATATAGGGTGAATTAATACTTGGTGCTTGTTGAATCGCTACTAAGGCTTGATAAACCATGACGGCGACTTCTGCCCGTGTTGCTGCCCGTGTGGGGATGAGTTGTTGGGGATTGGGATAGTTGGCAACGATTCTTGTTTGTGTTGCGGTGGCTACTGCCTTACGGGCATATTCGGGGATCGTATTACTATCAGTGTAAATGAGTAAGCGATTGCTATCAACTGCCGGTAGAGCTAGTCCGTTGACTAGAGAAACAATCACCTGTAGTCTCTGCACATTTTGCTGAGGGCGAAAAGTGCGATCGCTAAATCCACTGACAAAGCCACCAGTCGCCGCAATTTGTAAAGCCTGATAAGCCCAAAAGTCCTGGGGAACATCAGTAAAATTAATTGGTGGACGTTTGGGAGTCGGGTTAAAAGCCACAGCCACCATTGCCGCATACTGGGCGCGAGTCATGGGTTGATTGGGTTGGTAACTACCATCGGCAAAACCATGAGTGATCCCCATATTGGCTAAACCCCGAATAAATGGCTCTGCCCAATGTCCGTTTAAGTCGGTGAAGGCAGGAAGCTCGACTTCTGGGTGAATAATATAAGGAGAAGCGATCGCTGGTTCTTGGCCAGTAGCGACCAAGGCTTGATAAATTAAACTTGCCACCTCAGCGCGGGTGATATCTCGCAGAGGTTCTATGTAGCGAGTGTCGGGATAGTTGACAACCAGCTTTTTTGCGGTGGCGGTGGCGACAGCATTAGTTGCATAACTGGGAATTTGGGCGCGATCGCCATATACACTTAAGACATTCGCACTACCACCCGTCAATTTTAAGCCATTAACCACAGAAACTATAGCTTGCACTTTAGTTAAATTTTGTCCTGGTCGAAATGTACCATCAGGAAAGCCACTAATAAACCCCATCTGTGCAGCCTGTTTAATGGCTGATGCCGCCCAAAAATTTGATTTAACATCCTTAAATTGGGTTAGTTGATTATTAGCAGGTAAATTAAAAGTCTTAGCAATCAACGCCGCATACTGGGCGCGGGTGATGGGTGAATTAGGGGCAAAAGTCCCGTCAGGAAAACCGCTAATGATACCTTTGTTTACCAACGCTTCCACAAACGCCCCAGCCCAATGTCCTGCTAAGTCAATAAACTTAGTATTAGCTAACTGTACAGGATTATCCGTTGTCACCGACACAAAATCAACCTGTCCCTTGACTTGGGTAGGATTTAACTGATTGCCTACAGAAATTAACGGCTGTGAGGTGGTATTTTGTAAATCAAATTCGCCATTGTCATTAAAAATATTTCCCGCCGCATCTTGGGAGTTACCCAAATCAGGGAAGGCGTTATCTTTGATTAATAAACCACCTTGGGCATTTTTGACAATCAGATTTTGACGCAATACCGGGCAGGCATTCCGCGAAAGAGCGATCGCTGTGCGATTATCAGTTAATTTATTATGGGCAACTAAAGGCGCAGCAAAATCACTCAACACTATGCCCAAAGGTTGCTTTTGAAACACATTCCGCAATACTTCGCCTTTACTATTGCGTGCCATGAACAAACCACTAGCGGCATTCTGCACAAATACATTATCTATAATTACAGGTTTAGCAGTACCGCTAATAAATACACCTTCTCGACTGCATTGAGTAAAAGTATTATGAGCTATATTAGGTCTTGTTGATTCAATCCAAACTCCAGTACCTTTAGTTACAGGATTAGTAACAGTTACACCCCTAAGACTACTATTATTTAATAAAAGTAAGGTGACATTCTGCACCCCAAAACTAGGGCTTTGATATTCCCCACTCCCAGAAATTACAATTCCCCCACCTTTGTTAGCTTCGTTACCTATCACAGTCACCCCGTCAGGAATTATCAGGGGAAACCTTTCTCCACTAGCACTGTTATAATTTCCCGGTGCCAGTTGAATAATTACAGGCGGACTGACTTTTAAAGCCTGGAGGATGGTTTTTAACGGACTTTGCCGAGAACCTGTATGAGTATCTTTTCCGGTAATGGGGTTGACATAGACTGTAGTAATGGGAGTCGGATTTACCATTGATTCTTAAACAGCAATTGTTTAAATTCAAATTATTTTAAACAACCCTAGTTATAGCAGAATCAAAGCCTGTCGGGTATCTAGGTATATAATTTATGTTTTATAAATTACAATCTCGTTGGGGATAGATCCCCGACTTCTTGGATAAGTCGGGGATCTAAAATTCGTTATATATTGATGACATCTTCGTAGATTTCAGCCATTGTAAGCGTTAATCCTACTGAGTTTAAGTTTAAATCATCTGTTTGTCCTAACGTTTCTAATAACCAATTGCCTCGACTATCTCGACGATAAACTTCTATTTTGAGTTCATCTTGGGAAACTAAAACATATTCTTGTAAACTTTCTAAATTGCGGTAATTAACAAGTTTTTCGCGTCTATCTATAGTTTCTGTACTGGGTGATAGCACTTCGATAATTAAACAAGGATAATTTAGATAAAAACGGTCTTTATCTTCTCGGTCACAGGTGACTGTAACATCAGGATAGTAAAATAAATTTTTGCCTTCACTAGCTAGATTGATTTTGATTTTCATGTCAGCCATGAAGACACTACAGGAACTACCCCGCAAATGGGAACGTAGTCTTGAGTAAATATTCCCTGCTATCAAATTATGTTCTTTGCTACCGCCAGACATAGCAAAGATTTGTCCACCGAGGTATTCGTGACGCAGTTCGCTAGATTTTTCTAGTTCTAGGTATTCATCGACGGTGAACAGGTTGATGGGCGATCGCATGGTTTCACCTTATGCAATACTAGCTTTACTTTCTATTATGTTGGGTGTCACATTAGTCAGGTGCGTCAGATGTTAAAAATTGGTTCATGTTTAGATGATTTATTCTGACGCACCCTACAAGAGAGTCAGAAATCCGGGAGAAAATGTCAAATAGCAATTTCTGGGAGATTGGCAACTTGTATGAGATTTCACGCGTCAACATCGTAGCTGAAGCCAGAGTATCGGTAAAATGTCAATATTGTTGAGTACCCTAGTCAAGTTGCGATCGCCAGGAAACCGATGATTGAAGTTGAACATCTGAGTAAAACCTACGGTTCCACCCCTGCGATTACTGATGTGACTTTTAATGTCGAACCAGGGGAGATTTTAGGATTTTTGGGGCCTAATGGTGCTGGTAAAACTACTACTATGCGAATTTTGGCGGGTTATTTACCTGCAAGTGGTGGTACTGCGAAAATTGCAGGTTTTGATGTGCATGATGACTCTCTAGCTGTGCGTCAACGCATTGGTTATTTACCAGAAACCCCACCGTTGTACACAGAGATGACGGTGGAGGGATTTTTGCATTTTGTCGCCCATATTAAAGGTATACCAGCCGGCGATCGCCCGCAAAAAGTAGACGCAGCCCTCAAACGCTGTAACCTCGCAGAAAAACGCCAAGTTCTGATTCGCAAATTATCTAAAGGATATCGTCAACGAGTTGGTATTGCTCAGGCGATCGTTCATGACCCACCAGCGATTATATTAGATGAACCCACTGTAGGACTTGATCCCCGGCAAATCATCGAGGTACGCAACTTAATTAAAAGTCTCGCCGGTACACATACCATTATTCTCTCTACTCACATTCTCCCAGAAGTTAGTATGACCTGTAGCCGGGTGGCGATCATTAATCGGGGTAAGGTCGTCGCTACTAACACACCAGAAAATTTGATGACACAGTTGACAGGTGGCTCAGGGTATGAATTAGAAATTGAAGGAGAAGCAGCCCTAGCCAAACAAGTCTTACAAAAGATAGGGGGTGTGAGTCTGGTAGAATCTGTACCGGGAAGTCATCCCAGAGACAACCGCAGTTACTTGCGGGTGCTTGCACAACCAGGAAGCGAACCTGGAAAAGATATTGTTGCAACTTTAGTACATTCTGGGTTTAGTTTGCATGAAATGCGACGGATTAGTGCGACATTAGAAGATGTCTTCTTGCAACTGACGACAGAAGAAAAGAACCTGACAAACTTAAGTGACTCACCAGCCAATGAAGGAGAAGCAGCGTAAATGGGTATAGTTTTCAGCAATATTATTGCCATTTATCGCCGGGAGTTACAGAGTTATTTTGTCTCACCTCTAGCTTATGCGATCGCTGGTGTGTTTTGGTTTCTCGCTGGGTTATTCTTAGTGATGATTTTACTAGGCCCAGAAGGGATTTTACCATCAGTCACCTTCTTAGATTTACAAGCCCAACAATTAGGCGTACCAGTACCGCCTGTTGATGTCCCCTATGAATTTGTGCGCGCATTTTTAGACAGACTCGGATGGCTATTGTTATTTATTCTACCAATCTTATCAATGGGGCTGTACGCCGAAGAACGCAAGCGGGGAACATTAGAACTTTTAGCTACCTCACCCGTCACCAACTGGGCGGTAGCAGTCGGGAAATTATTAGGAGTGGTGACATTCTTCATCACCTTGATTTTACCATTAGTTGTGTTTGAGGCGATCGCCATCAGTGGGTCTAATCCGCCCATGTCACCCACAATTCCCTTAGTCGGACATTTAGGCTTAATCTTATTAGCAGCCTCAATTCTCTCCTTGGGAATGTTTATTTCCTCCTTAACAGACAGTACAATTCTCTCGGCTGTCTTCACCTTCGCCCTAGTTTTATTACTGTTATTCGTTGATTTAATCGGTAAAAATATCGGCGGAAACATCGGAGAAGCTGTCGGATATTTATCAATTCTCAAACATTACAACACCCTAATACAAGGCATTTTTGATAGTAGTGCCTTAATTTTATTTGCTAGTTACATTTTCTTAGGTATTTTTCTCACAGCCCAATCAATTGATGCGCTAAGATTCCAACGTAATTAGTTATGAGGTTAGGGACAAGTAAATTCAAAATTAAAAATTCAAAATGAAATAAATTTTTACAAGAATTATTTACTTTTGAGTTTTGACTTGTCTATGCGCCATGACTAATAACTAATGACTAATAACTAAATAATATGAAAACTATCCCACAAAAAAAACTTTGGAAATATTTATTTTGGTTAGGCCCTTTTTTCAGTGTTGCGGGTTTAACGGCTGGCTTAGTGTCAGAAACATGGGGTATAATTCCCCTAGTGTTTCTGATTGTCGGAATTGTCATCAGTGGCTTGTGGGTAGTATGGCAAAGCCAACGCAGTCAATGGTGGCAAAAACGTTCTACCCAAGCTAGTGCTAACGCCATAGTTGCAACTTTGGCGGTATTAGTAATTTTGGGATTAATTAACTTTTTAGGTACTCGTTACCAACTGCGGACAGACTTAACAGAAACCCAGTTATTTACCCTCTCCCCCCAATCACAAGAATTAGTCCGTAACCTCAAACAACCTGTTAAAATATGGGTGTTTGATGTAATTCAAAATCCCCAAGATAGGGAACTACTGCAAAATTATCGCCGCAAAAGCTCAGACTTTCAATTTGAATATGTTGATCCCCAAAGTAGACCAGGATTAGCAGAGAAATTTGGTGTTAAAGATTATGGGGAAGTTTACCTAGAATCTGGAGATAGACGGCAATTAGTACAATCAGTTAATGTTAATGAACGGCTGTCAGAAATTAGGTTAACAAATAAACTACAACAAATCACAAGCGATCGCACAGCTAAAGTTTACTTCCTTCAAGGTCATGGCGAACACGCAATTGAAGGTAATGAAAGTGCAATTTCCCAAGCAGTGCAAGCATTAGGTGATAGAAATTACAACTCATCACCCTTAAATCTCACAGAAACTAACAAAGTTCCCGATGATGCAGACGTTGTAGTTATAGCCGGGCCAAAACGCGCATTATTTGACGCTGAGGTAACAGTTTTACAAGACTATCTTAATCGTGGTGGTAACGCCCTATTAATGATAGACCCCAGTACCGACCCCAATCTTAACAGTTTGCTTCAAGAGTGGGGAGTGCGTCTAGATGATCGTTTAGCTGTCGATGTCTCTGGTGCAGGTGTAGGACTAGGCCCTGCTGCACCTATCATTACAGATTATGGTCAACACCCAATTACTAAAGACTTTGGTAATGGCATTTCATTTTATCGCCTAGCCAGACCTTTGGAAGTTACCCCAGTTGAAGGCGTTCAATCTACACCCCTGCTACAAACTAAAGCTTATCCTAATAGCTGGGCGGAAAGCGACCTACAAAGCGAACAATTAGAGTTTAACCCCGAAAAAGACCTGAAAGGGCCTTTAACGTTAGGTGTGGCTTTAACCAGAAAATTACCAGCAACTCAAGCAACAGCTACACCCACAGCGTCACCGACACCAACAACTCAAGCGACAGCGACACCCACACCAACAGCGTCACCGACACCAACAACTCA
>NZ_CAWMSA010000036.1:149908-176823 GCF_963870205.1 Anabaena sp. CA = ATCC 33047
ACCGACACCAGAACAGAAATCTGAACAACCTGCAAAAGAGTCAAGGTTAGTAGTCATAGGAAATTCAGATTTTGCTACCAATAACATATTTCAACAGCAATTAAATGGTGATGTTTTCCTGAACTCAGTTACTTGGCTAAGTCAACAAGACGAACAACCCCTGTCAATTCGTCCCAAAGAACCAAAAAACCGACGGATAAACCTGTCAACAGCACAAGCTAACCTGTTAACAATATCCTCGCTGTTGGTTTTACCATTAATTGGATTTGTAATAGCTGTGTTGATTTGGTGGAAACGCAGATGAGGAGATGAGGAAGCTAATGACTAATGACTAATGACTAATGACTAATGACTAATGACTAATGACTAATGACTAATGACTAACATAATGAAACTACCAAGAACTACTTTAATTTTGGTTTTATTAGCGTTGGGGTTGGGTGGTTTCGTGTATTTCTATGAAATTCAAGGGGCGACTCAACGACAAGAAGCTAAGGAGAATAAACAGCAAATTTTCTCTTTTGCAGAAGATGATGTACAGTCTTTGAGTATCCAGACTGAAAAACTCACCTTGAATTTAGAACGGAACCCTCAGTCTAGTAACCCTAAGTGGCTACTCAAATCTCCTGTATCTGAACCAGCCCATGAGCCTATTGTCGCTTATCTCACGGATTTGTTGGTTAAAGGTAAGAGCGATCGCACTTTATCTGTTCCAGCTAACCAAGCGGCAGACTTTGGTTTAGATCAACCCCAAGCAACTATCAATATTAACCTGAAGAATCAGAAAACCCATCAGTTGATTTTGGGTAAGTCTGATTTTAACAATCGTTTTGTCTATGCTCAAGCTGACCCCAACACTCAACCAGATGGTAATATAAATGTACTGTTAGTTTCCACAGATTTTAACAACGCAGTCAATCGAGAACTAGCCGAGTGGAAACAACCCACAAATCAAGGTGAGAAAGACTCTACACCAACTCTTCCTACACCACCGACTTCTACACCAACACCAACAAATAGCCCATAATCACACAAGTTTGTAGTAAGGACTTTAGTCCTTATTAAATTATTTAATATAGTTAGATTTATTCACACCCTTTTGCTGTTTTATGACTCAACCCACCGCAACGTTACTAATATCTTGTCCTGATCAAAAGGGATTAGTTGCAAAAATTGCCAATTTTATTTATTCTAATGGTGGTAACATCATCCACGCCGACCAACATACAGATTTTGAAGCGGGCTTATTTCTCAGCCGGATTGAATGGCTGTTAAATGGGTTTAATTTACCACGCGATTTAATTGGCCCAGCATTTAATGCGATCGCCCAACCTTTAGCAGCTAAATGGGAGTTACACTTTTCTGATACAATTCCCCGTATTGCTATTTGGGTAAGTCGTCAAGACCATTGTTTATATGATTTAATTTGGCGACAACGTGCTAAAGAAATTGCTGCCGATATCCCCTTAATTCTTAGTAATCATCCTAATTTAAAAACCGTAGCTGATAAATTTAATATCGACTTTCATCACATACCCATCAGCAAAGATAACAAAGCAGAACAAGAAATCAAACAACTAGAATTACTGCAACAGTACAAAATTGATTTAGTTGTTTTGGCGAAATATATGCAAATTGTCAGCCCAGATTTTATTGCTAAATTCCCCCAAATAATTAATATACATCACTCATTTTTACCAGCATTTGTAGGAGCAAATCCCTATCATCGCGCCTTTGAACGTGGGGTAAAAATTATTGGTGCTACAGCCCACTATGCTACTCCAGAATTAGATGCAGGGCCAATTATTGAGCAAGATGTAGTCAGAGTTAGCCACCGCGACGATATTGATGATTTAGTTAGAAAAGGTAAAGATTTAGAACGAGTTGTTTTAGCTAGAGCAGTGCGATTACATTTACAAAATAGAGTCTTAGTTTATGGTAATCGCACCGTAGTTTTTGAGTAAGAATATTAAACCCTTTCTCTTCAGGGAGAGGTTTGGAAATATATCGAACGCAGATGAACGCAGATAAACGCAGATAAAAAACTTAATGATCCTCTTCCTCTCTGCGCGACGGACACTTTGCTCAAGTCGGCAAAGCCGCCCACGCAAGTGTCCTCCTCTGCGTCTCTGCGTGAGATAAATTAAACCTTCTCCTTCGCCGGGGTAGCAATACCTCGCTTGACTAAATTACTCTCTAACTCTTGAATAAATTTCATATCTTCATATAATAGAGATTGATGACTATTAACAGCCGAATTCTTCTCTAAAAAAGTGAAGGCTTGACGAAATTGCTCAGGTGTCGCTGCAAATGGCGCATCAAAGTGACAGGAAATAATCTGTTGAAAATCCCATTGCGCCACTTGTTCCGCCCAAATTATTACTTGTTGCGGTGCTTGGGGAAGTATCAGGGTTTGCAGTATTGGTGCTACAAATGGTCTACCATTTCCCCGTAAAGCAGTAAATGTCTGTTGCCAATTTTCTCGCCAACGAAAGGGAAATAAACCAAAGTAGGCTTTTGGTGCATGATTTGGGGCTTTGATGGCATCGCGCAACATTTCACCCCATCCTGTGATTTCCATTGCACTAGGACGAAAATATATGGCAAATAAACAAATTCTTTGCCATCCTTGGCGACGGTTGGCGGAATTATCTGCAATCGGTTGGTGTGCGTTTTCCCTGGCGTGAAACAGTAAGGGGTAAGGGTCTAATTGTAAGATTTCTGGTGGTTCTTCTGGTATTGATAACACAGAATCAGTCACAAGTAAAGTATGCGATCGCCTGTGATACATCGCCACTTCTACAAACGAACCCCTCCCCAAGTTAATATCTAAAATTGCATAGTCTAATTCATCACCAAAGGGGGCTTGACTACTATCTTCTGGTAGTATATGGGTGCGTTTTTGCGGAAACCCTAGCCAACTCAGTGGTATATTAAAAGGGAAACTCCACTGATGCGGTGCAACAAATACCCGCGCTGCGGGAAACTGTCTTGCAAAAGGCCCGACAAAGATTTTATGTTCTAAACCAGAACTGGTAGGCAGAATAATATATTTAACTGCTCCGTGTTTGGCGACTAAATTATTCACTAGGCGAACACATTCAACAGTCGGAGCTATAGGTGCATATACCAGCAACCCACCTGCATCCAGCTTGATTACTGTCATCCGAATCGGCACTATAGTATATAGGATGCCGTGAAGCTGCTCGAATGTCCAGATGGTGTCTTTGACTATTTCTCGGCAAAGTGTGCGCCGTCTGCTGTAGGGATACACTGGTAAAGCCAGCCAGAACGGCCAAAACCAATCTCTGGGATTATCTTTTTGTGACTCTACCCGTGAGTTTATCATCTTTCCATCATTGCATACTCCTTTTTTATTTCTAACATTCGGCATAGAGCTTGAGGAATCGAGTATCGGTTAAGATAATTAAGAAAGATTAAGTTAGTCATTGGTCATTAGTCATTAGTCATTAGTTATTGGTCATTAGTCAACAGTCAACAGTCAACAGTCAACCATCAACAGTCAACTATTTCCTCGATAAAAATGAGTCAAACTGCCCTAAATCTAGTTGCCATCTCTGTTTTTATCATGACTTTATCGGCTTTATTGGGGCCGTTAATTAATTTATCTCCTACAATTCCCGCCGTTGCTACTTTCACTATTTTGGGCATAGCAACTTTTGATAGTTTTAGTTTACAAGGCAAGGGTGGTACTATTTTTTTAGATTGGATTGCGAGTTTTTCACCACAACATCGCGATCGCATTATTCACCACGAAGCTGGACATTTTCTGGTAGCGCACCTTTTAGGTATCCCCGTTACAGGCTACACTCTCAGTGCTTGGGAAGCTTGGAAACAAGGACAACCAGGACAAGGTGGTGTTACTGTTAATGATGAAGAGTTAGCATCCCAGTTACAGCAGGGTAAAATCACTACCCAAATGTTAGAGCGTTACTCTACTGTGTGGATGGCTGGTATTGCTGCTGAGAGTTTAGTCTTTAATCAAGCTGAAGGTGGGTTTGATGATCAAAGCAAACTCGCTGCTGTTTTAAAAACTATCGGTTTTTCTGATGCTGTTTGTCAGCAAAAACAAAGGTTTCATGTCCTGCAAGCCAAAACTCTGTTACAAGAAAATTGGCCTAGTTATCAAGCTTTAGTTGCAGCTATGCGAGAACGAGCGACAATTACCACTTGTCAGCAAGCCATCGCTAACTGTAAAATAGAGGCTATGAGCTAAAGGTGAGCAATAGACAGAGGTTTAGCGGTGCAAAAGAGAAACATCCCTTGCCTCATGGCTAATCACTCATGACTAACGACTGATGACTTGTTTAAGAAACCGCTTTTAGTTCTGAGATTGCAGATAATTGCTCCCAATTAATCACTTGGTTACGTCCACCTGCTTTAGCTGCTAATAAACATTGATCAGCACGATCTAACAAACTCATACCATTGTCGTCGTCACTTGGTTCGAGACTGGCTACTCCTAAACTAATAGTGATATTGAGAGTTAATTTATTATTAATAGCAAATCCTTTCTTTCTCACTACGCGATTCAGGCGTTCAGCTACTTTTTGCGCTTCTTCACTGGTAGTCTGAGCCAAAACTACCACAAATTCCTCACCCCCATAACGGAAGGCGGTGTCTTGAGAGCGCAAATTGTGGCGCAGACGAGCGCATAATAATTGTAACAGGCGATCGCCTACTAAATGCCCATGCTGATCGTTAACTCTCTTGAAATAGTCTACATCCAGAATAATCAAGCTCAATGACAGATTTTGACTGCGGGCTTTGTTGATTTGTCTGGGTAAATCCCATTCTAAAGCCCGACGATTGTTTAAATCTGTTAAGGAATCAGCTAAGGCGATCGCTGACAGGAGATCATTCGTATTCATCAGTTCCCGATACTTTCGCGCTTTCCGCAACCCAACTGTTAATTGCCCCAATATTAGGCTTTTGGTTGCTGACGCAGTTGTTACGCGATCATCTGCTTCTTCAGTTAACAGCCAAATATAAGCATCTGCACCCTGGTTGAGTGCATTAGCCGTCATCTCAAATTCCCATTCCCAACCGTGTTGCTTTCTAGCTACGAGTTGCTCTTGACGATCTTCTACAAGAATGCAATGTATCCAGGATAGCTGGCTTTGCTGTTTTAACCAGCTACAAAGTTCGATGCTGCCCTTCAAACTTGCTTGCACAAATATGACATCGGGGGGCGCAATTTGAATATGCGACACTACCTGATTAAAATCAGTGATCACTTTTAAGTTAAAAGTGTTTGCATCATGAATCTGATCGGGAAGCGTAGCCAGAAATTTATGACTCCCAAAGACCAGAATGCTCATTTTCATTGCTGTGCTTTTTGCCTTTCTGATTACTATGATTCAAATTGAAATTTCCGTGTATTTATTGAGTTACTCTGTCTAGAGATATTTCTCTATATTTGTATAGTCTTACTCTTTATCAAACAAAAACCTGAAATTTTAATATCCTCTTAATATCTTTAATTACACAGATAAATTTTGGGTAAATCAGAACTTTCATAATAACGCTATGCTTTTGTTGTTTTTAAACAGTAAAATTACTGAATATTTTTTTGAGCATCATATAGTTAAGGTAATCTCTAAGTAATCACAGTTAAATTTAATTGCTATAACTAATAATTTGCCTTTTTCGGATTAAGAATACATAATAGTTTTACTTTGGCAAATTCTATTTATTGCTGTTTTCAGTATAAACACTTAAGCAAAATAAAGGTTTTCATGTTCATGACTGGTTTACCTAAGTAATTCCTCTGCACATACAAGTGTATGACTTCTACGGACGCGAGCAAATAGGTATACCGCTAAATCAAATCTTGATTCCTGGTTGATTAGCCCAAACTTATGGCAATAATTAATTATCAATATATAATTCTACAATAGAATAGTGATAATTAAGATAGAAAATTGAGAAAAAATTACACAGCAGATTTAAGGTAAATGAGGGACAAATTTTAGGAAGAAAGTCTTATGCTAAGAGACTTTCAAACCTGTTCCCTGGTGTATTTACTGAATTAGTCAAGATAAATCTGGGAAAACACTAATTATTGCCATATTTTTCTCCTCACCCGGCTGTAATTATCCAAAATGATTTGGGCAGATGTAGCTACATCCAGATTTAACTGATGAGGAGATTAATCAATGCTTAATAGCCTTCTATAGAATAACCACTGGCAACAATTACTTGCTTAATTGACTCTTCAGAAGCGTCTGATTTTACAGTCACAGTTTTATCTTGGACATTGACATCAACTAAAGCATCAGGCTCCATCACATGAATCGCATCGGTGATTTTTTCGGCACAAGCATCACAAGCAATATTTGGAACTTTTAATTTTAGAGCCATCACTTACCTCAATATTGATTCTAATTCCTCAAGGATGATGAGAGTGCGTCAGATGTGAAAAATCTGTTGATTGTGAGCAAATTCTTTTTCTGAAGCACCCTACAAGATTCTCAAGACTTAACTCTCAAGAAATATAGGGAATGGGGTGTAGGGGTGTAGGGGTGTAACAGCAGGTGTTTCTTTGATTTTTGGCTAGCGTATTGTGCGCTAGTTAGAGGTTGATATCTTGTAAGGTTGATTTTCAATGAGCGTAGTATGGACAATGCCGATAGAGTAAAAATCAAGATTTGAGTGAATTTTCCAGATTGCCCAACGGCAGTTAATTGCAATAACGCAACTAATGCAAGATGTAAATTGAGGATATCAAATTAGCTAGCGATCGCTCATCTGACTAAAGATAGGTAATTGCAACATTACATACAAAAACCGCATCCGCATCACACAGCACTGTACAAAGGCATAAATTATTGGCAGTAAAGGGAAACAAAATGCAAAAATATAGAGAGCTACTTATGAAAAAAAACTTAGTAGATATAAGTCCCCATAACATCTAAGTCATGGCGTAGATGTCTGTGATTGGGACATACTGTATCTGTAGCAGAGACGAATGCTTCTGTGCAGACGTTCCCTAGTTAATTTACACTACTTTTTAAGTTCGACCCATGTCTTTAAACCCGCAGCAACTCAGTGGTAATGAAATTCGCGCCCAATTCCTTAATTTCTTTGCCCAAAGGGGACACCAAATTTTACCTAGTGCTTCCCTAGTGCCAGAAGACCCAACGGTGTTGCTGACAATCGCGGGGATGCTACCATTTAAACCGATATTCCTGGGGCAGCGCACACCAGAATTTAACCGGGCGACAACTTCCCAAAAGTGTATCCGTACCAACGACATCGAAAATGTCGGACGCACCAAACGGCATCATACATTTTTTGAGATGCTGGGTAACTTTAGCTTTGGTGACTATTTTAAAGAACAAGCGATCGCTTGGGGTTGGGAAATTTCCACAGAAGTATTTAAACTACCAAAAGAACGCCTAGTAGTCAGCGTCTTTGAAGAAGATGATGAAGCCTTTGCAATTTGGCGAGATAAAATTGGCGTAACAGAAGCCAGAATTAAACGCATGGGCGCAGATGATAACTTCTGGGTATCTGGCCCCACAGGCCCCTGTGGCCCTTGTTCAGAAATTTATTACGACTTCCACCCAGAACGAGGCGACGATAACATTGATTTAGAAGATGACACCCGGTTTATCGAGTTTTATAACCTCGTGTTCATGCAATACAACCGGGACGCAGAAGGTAACTTAACACCTCTGCAAAATAAAAACATCGATACAGGTATGGGTTTGGAGAGAATGGCGCAAATTCTCCAACAAGTGCCGAATAATTATGAAACTGACTTGATTTTCCCAATTATTGAGACAGCCGCCAAAATCGCCGGAATTGACTACCATAACAGCGACGAAAACACCAAAGTTTCCTTAAAAGTTATCGGGGATCATGTCCGTTCCGTCGTCCAAATGATAGCAGATGAAATCCGCGCCTCCAATGTAGGACGGGGTTACATCTTGCGGCGACTAATTCGGCGAGTAGTGCGTCATGGTCGATTAATTGGGATTACTGGCGAGTTTATCAATCAAGTTGCCGAAACTGCGATCGCTCTCTCGGAATCAGCATACCCGAATGTGCGGCAACGGGAAGCGGCAATTAAAGCCGAACTGCAACGAGAAGAAAGGAATTTCCTCAAAACTTTAGATAGAGGTGAGAAACTTCTAGAGGAAATTATCCAACAGGTGAAACAGCAAGGAAAAACCTCAATTAGTGGTGAAAGTGCTTTCACTTTATATGATACCTACGGTTTCCCCCTAGAACTCACCCAAGAAATCGCCGCAGAAAACAACCTCACCATTGATGAAGTTGGCTTTAATGTCGAGATGCAAAAGCAAGTCGAACGCGCCAAAGCTGCACATGAAACCATCGACTTAACAGTGCAAGGTTCACTCGACAAACTCGCGGAACACATCCACGCTACAGAGTTTTTAGGTTATACCCAACCTGCGACAACGGCGAAAGTTGAAGTTTTATTAGTCAGTGGTGTTTCCCAAGAGGAAGCCGAAGCCGGAACAGATGTGCAGATTGTCTTGAATCAAACCCCATTTTATGCTGAATCAGGGGGACAAATAGGCGATCGCGGTTATATTTCCGGTGATGGGGTAGTAGTGCGCGTGGAAGATGTCAAAAAAGAATCAGATTTCTTTGTCCACTTCGGACGCATCGAACGGGGAACCCTGCGTGTAGGCGATAACGTCACCGCCCAAATTGATCGCGCTTGTCGTCGTCGCGCCCAAGCTAATCATACCGCAACCCACCTGTTACAAGCAGCCTTAAAGAAAATTGTGGATGAGGGGATATCTCAAGCCGGTTCTTTGGTATCCTTCGACAGACTGCGCTTTGACTTCAACTGTCCCCGTGCGTTGACACCAGAGGAAATTCAACAAGTCGAAGAACAGATTAACACCTGGATAGCCGAAGCCCACTCAGCCAAAGTGGAAGTATTACCCTTAGCGGAAGCGAAAGCTAGAGGTGCTGTAGCGATGTTTGGGGAGAAATACGGCGATGAAGTCCGGGTGATTGATTTTCCTGGCGTGTCGATGGAATTGTGCGGCGGTACGCACGTCAGTAATACTGCGGAGATTGGTGTATTTAAGATAATCACTGAAGCTGGTGTAGCTTCTGGGGTGAGACGAATTGAAGCTGTATCTGGCCCGGCGGTGTTGGATTATTTGAATGTACGGGATAAAGTAGTTAAAGATTTAAGCGATCGCTTTAAAGTCAAACCCGAAGAACTACCAGAGAGAATCACCACCCTACAAACCGAACTGAGGAATACTGAGAAGCAACTAGAAACACTCAAAGGACAATTAGCGATCGCTAAATCAGACAGCTTACTACAAACAGCCACCACATTAGGCGATCATAAAATTATAGTCGCCGAATTAGAAGGCGTTGACCCCGAATCCTTAAAAACCGCAGCTGAACGCTTACTACAAAAAGTTGGCAACGGTGCAGTAGTATTAGGTTCAGTTCCCGAAGCAGGGAAAGTCAGCCTAGTTGCAGCCTTCAGCCCTGAAGTCAACAAGAAAGGCTTACAGGCGGGTAAATTTATCGGTGCTGTAGCCAAAATTTGCGGCGGTGGTGGTGGTGGTAGACCAAACCTAGCCCAAGCCGGCGGACGCGATGCCAGTAAATTACCAGCAGCCCTAGAACAAGCGCAGAAAGAGTTACAGTCAACCTTGGGTTAACAAACATCTTGCACCTGTTCCTTGATGAAAATGTTTGTAGGGTGGGCATTGCTTGAAAGTTGCTCAAAGCTTTAGTTTTACGTTGTTAGCAATGCCCACCTGACGCTTATTGAGAAAGGTGCAAGATATCTATCACTTAAGCCTTTGCTTAACCCATCCTTTATTGATTTTCGTGTATTATTTTAATTCAAATGTACTATATTAAGGTATCTAACATACCTGTCTCAATAACGTAAATGCTTTCAAAAGTACCGACCTTGCCAGTAAAATCAACACTTCCGAAACCTTTTTTGAAATGGGCTGGTGGAAAAAGTCAGCTAATTGAGCAAATGAGTAATTTTTTTCCCAAAGAATTGCAAGAAGGAGCAATAACCAGGTATATAGAGCCATTCATAGGAGGTGGCGCAGTTTTTTTCTACATAGCACATAAATATCAAATTTCAGAATTATTTATTTCTGATATCAACACAGAATTAATTATTGCTTATAAAACAATTAAAAATAACGTAGATGATTTAATTGAATTGTTATCAGATATTGAATCTATGTATTTATCTTTTGATGAAGTAGAAAGAAATAACTACTTTTATCAGATAAGAAACAGGTTTAATCAACAAAAAAAATATATAAACTTAGATGATTATAATTCTGCTTGGCTAGAAAGAACAGCCCACATAATTTTTCTCAACAAAACTTGTTACAATGGACTTTATCGTGTAAATTCCAATGGTCATTTTAATGTACCAATAGGTAAATATAAAAAGCCATTAATATGTGATAAAAGGAACTTAAAAGCCGTAGCTAAAATCTTAGCAAGAACACAGATTTTAAATGGTGACTTTAGTGATTGTGAAAAATTTGTAGACAATCAAACTTTTGTATATTTTGACCCACCTTATAGACCACTTAATGATACATCATCCTTTACTGCTTATTCACAACAAACCTTTGATGATACTCAACAATTAAGGCTAAGAGACTTTTTTCAAAGCCTAGATAAAAAAGGAGCATCACTACTATTAAGTAATTCTGACCCCAAAAATACAAATATCAACGATAATTTTTTTGAAACAGCCTATAAAGGTTATCGGATAGAAAAAGTTAGAGCCAAAAGAAATATAAACAGTAATCCATTAAAAAGACAAGCGATTAATGAATTATTAATCCTAAATTATTAATTGATTGTTGAGTTATACCAATTCTCTATGAGGTTGTACAAAATCAATCATGTAGAGACGTTGCATGCAACGTCTCTACAGTGCAAAATAAAGTGCATCTATGGCTACGCCTCGCAAGCTACATTAAGAAACGATATTAGTGAAGGAAATATGAAGTTTCATCCTATTTTTAAAACCTATTTGGATTGCTCTAATGAAAATGATGTTTTCCAATATTTCCAAAGGACATTGATAAACTCTATCACTATTTGGGATTACTTTGTTGATTGGCAAAAAATATTAAAAAAATTGCAGAATGTAGAAATTCATCTCAATACCCTAAACTACTTAGTGGGAAAAGAGGATATAGAAACAGAATTTCGTAACCTAATCAAACAGTATCCTCAAGTAATAAATACCATTCCCATACTTATCGCTTGCCGAAATAGCAACTTCCAAATATTAACTGATTACACTCAAGGTAAATTAAGTTATAAATGTTTGAATTTTGATAATCCAATTTTACTTACTGAATCAGACATTGATGATATTTTAGAGTTTACGAAGAACACAGGTATTTTAGAACTGTTCCGCAATAAAACAATTAAAAGTATACCTGACTATGTTTTAGGAATAGAAGTTGGATTAGATACTAACGCAAGAAAGAATCGTGCTGGTACAACAATGGAGACAATACTAGCCAATTTAATTAGTGCAATATGCCAACAAAATAACTTTTTATTTATGCCACAGGCGACATCTGAAAAAATATTCTCACAGTGGAACATCAACGTTCAGGTAGATAAATCAAGCCGTCGTTTTGATTTTGCCATCAAACATCAGAATAGCCTTTACTTAATAGAAGTAAATTTCTATGGTGGAGGTGGTTCTAAACTCAAAGCTACAGCAGGAGAATATAAAACTCTGTTTGATTTTTTATCACAGCAGGGACACAAATTTATTTGGGTTACAGATGGCTTAGGTTGGAAAAAAACTTTACGACCTTTAGCAGAAACCTTTCAACATATAGATTACACTTTAAATCTAAATATGGTAGTCAGTGGATTATTGGAAGACATCATCACACAAAATTTATAGTTTGAATCATAGTGCCGTACTCTCCACTAACACACCCCACATATACTTAAAATCCCTTGATTAACCTCACACAGACACAAGAAACCCTTTGCGTCTTTGCGCCTCTGCGTGAGCTTTTAAAAAATTTTTTCCGCAACACGAAAAAACAAAGACATGAGAGCCAGAAAATCTCCCAACCCTCATGCCATTCATCCTTAAACAACCACAAAATTAACCAACTTTCCAGGGACAACAATCACCTTCTTAATCTCCTTACCCTCAATGTAACGCTGAGTCACCTCAGACTCCAAAGCAAAGTTTTCTAAAGCCGCCTTATCAGCTTGCGCCGGAACTTGAATATCAGCCCGCTTCTTACCATTAATCTGAATCACCACAGTAATTTCATCAGCCACTAAAGCATCTGGGTCAAAAGCAGGCCAGCCTTGAGTATGTACTGATGACTTATTCCCCAATAAATGCCACAATTCATCAGCAATGTGTGGCGCAAAAGGAGCCAACATTACCACCAAAGTCCGAATACCTTCGGCATAAATTGGCGAATTTTGGCAGTTAGCATCAGTCAAAGCATTACTCAACTTCATCAATTCCGAAACCGCAGTATTGAATTGATACTCATCTTCTAAATCTTCCGTCACAGCTTGGATAGCCGTATGAACTGCCCGGCGTAAATCCTTTTCAGGCTTACTTAAATCAGAAAGTTGTGCTTGCTTGCGACATACCCCAGCTTCCACATACTCCGTCACCAAACGCCAAACCCGATTTAAAAAGCGGAATTGCCCTTCAACATCAGCTTCATCCCATTCCAAGTCTTTTTCTGGTGGTGCTTTAAACAAGATGAACATCCGCGCCGTGTCTACACCATACTTAGCAATCACATCCTCTGGTGCGACACCATTACCCTTTGATTTAGACATCGTGGCATAAAGACGCTGCAAAGGTTCACCCGTTTGGGGGTCACGGGGATTATTGGGGTCAACCAAATGGGAAGGAATCCATTTATCTTTACCACCCTTGTTAGGGTTCATGTAAGTTAAACCCTGTACCATCCCTTGCGTCAACAAACGTTCAAAGGGTTCATCAAAATTCAATAAACCTCGATCCCGCAAAACTTTGGTAAAAAAGCGCGAATACAACAAATGTAAAATCGCGTGTTCAATACCACCCACATATTGATCTACAGGCATCCAGTCATTAGTTTTGCCTGACTCAAAAATCTGCTGTGCATTTTGCGCGTCAGGATACCGCAAGAAATACCAGGAAGAATCAATAAAGGTATCCATTGTATCGGTTTCCCGTTTAGCAGGAGTGCCACAAGTCGGACAAGGCACATTTACCCAGCTTTCCAACTGCGCCAACGGTGAACCACCCCGGCCAGTAAATTCAACTTCCTCCGGTAACTGTACAGGTAAATCAGCGTCCGGTACTGGTACTATGCCACAGTTGGGACAGTGAATCACCGGAATCGGTGCGCCCCAATAACGTTGTCGGGAAATCAACCAATCTCGGAGGCGATATTGCACCCGTTCCTTACCGAAGCCGTTTTCTTGGGCGTGTTTTGTGATAGCTTGCTTGGCATCTGTGGACTTCATGCCAGTAAAAGCACCGGAATTAATTAAAGTTCCCGGTTCAGTGTATGCCTCATTGTAGTCAACCTGTACCAGTTGTGTAACTTCCTCTGTCTCTGATGGGGGAGTTAAATCAAACCCAGCGACATCTTTGGGGTCAGCGATGACAAAATCAATGGGCAAATCATATCTTTGAGCAAATTTGAAATCCCGTGCATCATGGGCAGGTACACCCATCACCGCCCCAGTACCATACTCATACAGTACATAGTCAGCAATCCAGATGGGTACTTCTTCCCCGGTGAAGGGGTTAATTACTTTACCGCCAGTGGGAACACCCCGTTTTGGTTTGTCTTCGGCGGTACGTTCCAACTCACTCTGATTTGTCACCTCATGAATAAAGGCTTCTACTTTTGCTTGTTGGTCTTTGGTGGTGACTTGCTTGGTCAGGGGATGTTCTGGTGCTAATACTACGTAGCTGACACCAAAAACCGTGTCGGGGCGGGTAGTATACACAGCAATTTTTTCATCGCTACCAACGATAGGAAATTCTAAATACGCGCCTGTAGATTTTCCGATCCAGTTAGCTTGCATTAACTTGACTCGTTCCGGCCAACCTGTCAATTTATCTAGGTCTTGGAGTAATTCTTCGGCGTAGTCGGTAATCTTTAAAAACCACTGGCGCAACAATTTGCGCTCAACTTTCGCACCACTGCGCCAAGAACGTCCTTCACTATCAACTTGTTCGTTGGCTAATACAGTTTGGTCGATGGGATCCCAATTAACGGCTGCTTCTTTTTGGTAAGCTAACCCCATTTGCAAAAATTGCAAGAAAATCCATTGTGTCCACTTGTAATAGTCTGGTGAACAGGTAGCGACTTCAGAATCCCAATCAATGGATAAACCAAGACGCTTTAATTGTTGCCGCATTTGGGCAATATTTTGATAAGTCCATTTAGCAGGAGGTACACCCCGGTCAATGGCGGCGTTTTCTGCTGGTAAACCAAAGGCATCCCATCCCATTGGATGCAGTACCCGATAGCCCTGCATTCGTTTGAGGCGGGCAATCACATCGGTAATTGTATAGTTACGGACGTGACCCATGTGTAGGCTACCGGATGGGTAGGGGAACATGGATAAAGCGTAGAATTTGGGCTTGCTGGTATCTGTAGGGGTTTTATCTAAGCCAAGTTCTGCCCATGTTTGTTGCCATTTTTCCTCAATTGCTGCTGGGTTGTATCGGGAATCCACCGAAAATTCTCCTACTGGATCTGTAATCTGGTCTGCCTCCATATTGTAGTTGATGGTAGGCAAATCAATCAGTGGGATTAAACAAGGGATGGCTGAATTAAAGGCAAAAATTTCTGATAGAGTGCAGGTTTTTGTTTATGGGACACTCAAGCCAGGCGAGGCGAATTACCAAGAATACTTTGCTGGTAAGGTAGTAGCAGCCCAAAGAGCAACAACTTTGGGTAAACTGTTTGCTTTGCCAATAGGCTATCCAGCGATGACAAATGGACAAGAGCTAATTCACGGTTACTTACTCTCTTTTGCTCACCCTGGAATTTTAGCAGCCCTTGACGAGTTGGAAGATTACGACCCCACGCGACCAATTTCAGAAAACCTTTATCATCGCCAGCAGATGGAAGTGTACAATCTGCTTGGCTTATCCCTTGATTGGGCTTGGGTGTATCTGATGCACCCAGAACGGGTTAATCAGTTAGGAGGAATTCACCTACCTGATGGCTGGTGGAGTGGCTGCGGTTTAGCAGGGAGTGGGGACACATAAATTTAAAATTCAAAATTCAAAATTAAAGAATGTTTGAGGAATGGGGGTGTAGGGGTGCAGAGTAAATTTTACCTCAATGCCCAATGCCCTGTGCATCGATGCCCTATGCCCAATCTCTAAATGTTCTTAATTTTGAATTTTGTAGGCGTAAGCCTTGCCGTAGGCTATTTTGAATTTTGAATTAATTAATGCCTGGGTCAATTTCTCCTGGCTGTAGTATCCTCAAGTTGACTGGCTGTTCAGAAGATGAAACTGCTGCCTTGGGAATTTCGATCACGGGATTATTTATAGCCACCATCAAAGGTGAGGACGTTACTGTTGGTTCTGTGGCAGTTTGGGTAGGTTGGCTTGGTTGTATTTGCTGTTGTGCTAGCTGCGGTATGCTAGATTCTCTTCCTGGCAGCCAGCCTGATATTGCACCAATCACACAAGCAGCAATAGCCGCACCACCAAAAGTTAAATTTAGCCGAGAACGACGATTAACACGCGCAAATACTTCTTTGGCGGTTGTTTCTGGGGAATGCTGGGGTGTTGGTACGGGCATACTCCGTAAAGCCTGTCTCAGCTTTAATAGTCTGGCATACAGACGCTGAACTGCGGCATCATTGGCTAACCATTCCTCTACTTGCTTGCGTTCGTCGGCTGTCACTTCGCCGTCTAGGTAAGCACTCAATAATTCAAAGCGATCGCGCTTCACCATATCCATAGCACCCGTTGCTTTCTTGGTATGCTTTGCCATCTCATTTGGTAGGTCTCTCGGACGTTGCCACCGACAAGATTCATGAAATTGAGAATCAGTAGTCATATTAACATTATTACCAATTCATCGACGGATCAAAGGAGTGGTCAATTCTGAGAGCATAGTTATTAAATTGTTCTCCTGATGGCAGAAGCACGATCCACTTTCCTCACAATTCTTAATCAATGCTTAAATTCTGCCATAGGGCAGAGTGAAGATACTGTAAATTAAATATCAAGATAGTTTTGCAATTGAGTTTGCAATCTTGATCTGGCTCTAGCGATTCTCGACTTGACTGTTCCGAGGGAAACTCCGGTGATTTCGGCTATTTCTTCATAGGCCATGCCTTCGATTTCTCTGAGAACAATTGTAGTCCGGAATACTTCTGGTAAATCGGCGATCGCCTCACGTAACTGCTCGTAAAACTCTCTGGTTGTCAGTTCTTCCTCTGGCCCTGGAGTGTCTCCAGCTATTTCCCAATCCATTTCACCGTCATCTACTGAACGGGGTGCATCCAGTGACAAAGGGCTAACTACTCGCTTGCGCTTACGCAACTCATCATAAAACAAGTTGGTGGCAATGCGGCTTAACCAGCCCCGAAATTTAGATGGTTCTTGTAATCGGCTAATATTCCGATACACTCGAATCCAAACTTCTTGAGCCAAATCAGCTCTATCTGGCCAATCTGGAGCTAGGTGGTACAAAACCTTATCAACTTGGCTTTGATAACGGCGCAAAAGTTCTGCAAACGCAGCACGATCTGGGCGCATTCCCATTTGACAGCGCAAAATCAAATCGTGGTTAGAGAGTTTGTCAACTTGCACCGATGCTTCTGAGTACCTCGCATCAACGGTTGACCAGGATACAGTAATCGATTGACTCATAGATCGTACTGGCTGTAAATCATCCCTATCTATTAGACCCGGTAATTGGCAGCTTGTTCCAGAATAAGTGACGGATTTGAGACTGGAACACTGAGTTATGGCACTTTGGGTGCATTTCTGTTTTTGCAAGATGTCACTGTTGCTAATGAGTAATTACCTAGTAACTTTGTTGGACTATTGCTAACTATCTATCTGTTAGGTTACAGCAATCATATACTTTGTGCAGATCATATCATCTGACTACTTGAACTTGACAAATAGTGTGTCGTATGCTGCAAAATGATAGCTACCCAGTATAACAAAAGTTCAGTTTTGAATGAGGCTAGTTTCCTGTGAATTGGCAGTTTCTTTTAAGAGTGATTTTCGAGACAGAGTTTTTAAATCTTTGATGATGTAATTTGAGTTACTAGATAATCAGATAAAAACCTGAATCATCTGGCAGCTAGTTAATTGATGAGCATTGATTTTTATTCACAGGGAACAGGCAACAGGCAACAGGCAAAAGTCTCATCCCCATACTTCAAAATCGGGGATTTGTATGAGTACGTATTGAAACTTCGTGGCTGGCACTATCTCGTGTCAAATACAGAGAGGCAGATATATCCAGCAAATGCCTAGCTTTGCCCCTAGGAATAGAGTTTTACTGATGGTAAATGATATGTCCAATTATCCAGCGATTACCGGGATTTAACTCACAAAAATGTTATTTTTCCGGTCTCTTTACTAAAATTGTGGTTGATGGTTTTGTGTCGTTTTGGTAACTATCACCAGAATTGGCTTGCTGAGGAACACGAACTTGAACAAATAAATTGAGGGCAAATGTAATCGTGACTGCTAGCAATAGTTTTTCTAACATAGTCTTTCTCCCACCCACACCATTCAGAATTTATTCTTGCACTAGGAGATTGATACTGATAAATTTTAAGTTAAAAAATTTATCTTGGGAATACCAGATAAACACGTAGGCAATCCAGAAATTTTTTCACTGGAATGTTCTCATAACTTTAGTTTGCCCAAGGGTATTAGCTTCTTTATGAGGGAACAGATAAGAATTGATAAATTCTTGATAATTACATCATCAAGTCATTCAATGAATTAGCTAAATATGTCAGGGATAAACAATAAGCGATGGCAATGGTAAGAAATGAATCTCTAGTGCGTATGGTGATGTTTACCTGCTGTGGCACAGCCATCTTATCGCTAGCTGTCCATTGGCGCATTACGGCAACGCAAGGGCAGTTTAAACCACCAACCTCCACTACAGCTAGTATCAATGGGGTTGTTTACAGGGGAGGTTTAGGAGAAACCGCATTTGGCGCATCTACACCTCCAGAGCAAAAATCCCCCAGGGCTTCCCAACCAAAGTCCTCGGTGATTAAGCCTGATGATAATGGGGATATTATCAGCGAAAATGTAGCTTTAGCCACTAACTCACCGAAAAAATCACAGTTAGTAACGCCGGAACGAAAACAGAATTCACCTTCTGCGGCTCAACCCCAGTCAATCCTGGGGTATATTTTCCCTCAACAACGATCATCTGCGCCAAGCAAAAATTCCCACAGACAAGTGGTGGTAGATTTAAGCGATCGCCGCACTTACGTTTATGCGGGAGATATAGTTATAGCCAGCTACCCAGTAGCTATAGGTAAGGAAGGTTGGGAAACACCAACAGGTTCTTTTCAAATTCAACATATGCAACACGATCCGATTTGGCAACACCCGATAACCGGTAAAATTTTTCCGGCTGGTGCTGATAGTCCTTTAGGAGCAAGGTGGATCGGTTTTTGGTCAGATGGACGCAATGAAATCGGGTTTCATGGTACTCCAGACGTTCATCTATTAGGAACTGCGATTTCTCACGGCTGTTTAAGAATGCGTAACTCTGATGTGCGCTTGCTTTATGATCAGGTAGCTATAGGTACGACAGTCGTAGTGCGTGAATAATCGTCAACAGTCTCACAGTGAAAACAACAGTACAGACGTGACAAGTCACGTCTGTACTATGAATTTAGGTTGAGGATTTTTCCTCAAAATTTGGTGCGTAGACTTGTAGTAAGCTACTCATTTGACGCAATAACTCGTTACCTGTAGTTTTGCCTACAACTGGTGTTCTTTGATCGTGACGATTGCCAAGGTTACGGCTGATAGCTTCATTAACTTGCTGAACAATTAATTCTTGCAGTTCAGCTTTAGCACGTTGACGTTGGTAGTTAGCACCTTCTTCTGTGGTGGCATATAAAGGTGGGAGACGGTTGAGAGTATAGGCGGCGATATCTCCTACATCTATGGTTCTCTCACTGGTAGCTTCAATTTCTGCAACGCGGGCGATCGCTTCTGTAAGTACCAATTCTTCCATGACGTTAATAAACTGTTTGCGAGGTACCGCCACTACCTCACCAGTTAATAATGCGCCCATCAATCGATCTAACGCCATGTACTCTTCAATTGAGAGTTCTGAAGCGTTGTCACAAATGTGTCCAACTTCTGCTTCCATTGCTGGTGTGAGATAACCATCCTGGAGAGCTTGTTCTACAATTTTTGCAATACTCATAACACTCATTTTTATTTCAGCTACCCAAGCAAGGTAAGGACGGTACCGAACAAAATTATTTTGCCTATATTATCGAAAAAAATATACCAGAATTCACAGCACAGCGATTAATCACACCGCTACTATTCCCATTTTTGTGTTTTCCAAGGTGTGGGATCAACAGATTCTCCATGCACGTACAAACCCCAATGCAAGTGGGGGCCTGTAGAAGCACCTGTTGAACCTACTGTACCAATTAATTGTCCAGCCTTGACAAAATCACCTTCTTTGACGTTAATCCGATTCAGGTGCAGAAAAATACTAATCACTCCTTGACCATGATCAATACCAACTGTGTTGCCATGTACTCGAAATCCTTGCGATACAGTACCTACTAAAGCAACTTTACCGGCGGCTGGAGCAATTACACGCGAACCAGAAGCACCAGCATAGTCAAGGCCACGATGGTAGTAATCATTGGCAAATTTACCGTTATAGTAGCGACGTACACCATAAATCGTACTGATACGCCCTTTATTTGGTCTGAGAAATTTGCCATTCCAATATTTTTGCGGTGTTAGTAAGGTTTTAAACTCTGCTACTCGATTGAGTTCGTATTCAGTCGCCCTACTACCAGACTTTCCTGGTGGTAAATTAATACGCTGTACCGGAAATTTACGATTACTTAATGTTACAGCTAAGTTTTTGGACTGACCTTCGGCAGCAACTTTAATCACTCTATTACCAGACTTTTCCAAGGGAGTTGTAGGTATCAACGCTCGGTATTTCTTGGGTGCAATTTTGTATGCTGGGTAATTTTTGTTTCCCACAGACACCTCTGGAGTCATACCATTGTTTGGATTGTCTAAATTGATCAATACAGATAATGTATCGCCCAATCGAGGTTTAGCAGGATTCACCTGTACTTGCAAAGCTGCTACAGGTAATGCCAAAGTCACTGGTAAAGCAGCACACAAGCCAATGAATAAATTTTTGGCCAGATGATTTGTCAGGTACTCTCGTTTGAGACTGCTACTCATTAACTGATTCTGGGAATTGAGCCTGTGCTTTTCCATTGTCATATAACTCAGTAAAAATCCTTAACTTCTGCTAAAAAACAGACTAACTAATAACTGCTAGTGTTTCCTCATGGCAGCAAAAATTTTTGGACAAAAAAACTTGTCTTAAATAATTCCCGGATGCCTAAACTATACTACCCGTAATATCTGAAATTGCAAATAATTCTGGTTCTAATTTGACATATAGTAATCCGGTTTGATTTTTGAATTTATTTGTGTGGGCAGGGAACAGGCAACAGGCAACAGGCAACAGGAAATCAGGGTTTCAGTGTGTACTGAGTCTTGTTCAAGAATCAAATAGGATTGCTATATTGAGTATGAAAAAGTTTTTGTCCCATTTTTTAGTGGGAAAATTGGGGTAGCTAAGGTAGCTAGACTACAAGTGTCATATCATTCCCAAGTGGAAACGTCTCGCAACACATCAGGAATTTCCCCTTGCGATAGGGGAAACTCTAAGATGGTTTCTCGATAACCCAAGTAACCAGACTCCGCAAACGATAACAGCATTCGCGCTAGTGCTAACCAAACCTCTGTTTCATATTCCCAATCACGATAACGCGAAGCTTTACCAGCAATAGAACGCAATGCCCAAAAGTAAGAGTTTCTGACGACTGAACCCCCCTTCTTAAACTCTGGTAAGTCTTCACGATGCAGCAACAATACTTGATTTTCAATTCTGGCTCTCATATCAGCCATATTATATGAAAATCGGAAAAGTCTTTAAATTTACTTTTCCGAATCAAAATTTAAATTATGGAGCTAAAATTTAACAGTAGTATCCTTTTTTGTAGCCATAGCCATAGCCATAGCCATATCCATAGGTTACTGGATAGGCTCTGGGGAAGGAATTATATGAGCCGTTGGAATAAAAAGTATAGCCACCAAATCCAAAAAAACCACTATAACCACCACCGGCAATCAAGTCTATGGTTTGATGAGTCAAGTCATTGAGAAAGGTTTCAAAATCTTGAAACAAATCATAACCTGTCAGATGTAGTTGATCAACTGTGATGTTAGCCATTGCTGTTCCTCCTTTTTTTGATAAATAAATACTGTTTAACAGCAAATTTAATTAGGCATTTCTAAATACATATAAGTTGATAGTTATTGGATTAAGCTGATTGAGATTTCTCAACTTACATCTTGCACCAGTTGCTTGATTGCGATTACAGGGTGGCGATGCACTCCTAAAAATTCGCTCAAACTCTGATGTTTACGTTGTGGGCAGTGCATCGCCCTACGTTTATTAAGAATGGTGCAAGTTATCATAAATCATCATAGTCGTCATAAATTATATCTATCAATTTTTGATATTTGTAGGCGATAATGTTGTCTAACATACCTCTGATGTTGACAAAATCTATCTATTTATTCAAGTTTTATCAATTAAACAATCAGACATAAACTTCTAATTTATGTCTCAATCTGGTTCAGATAAACACAAATCTATAACTTGAATTTCTTGAATCAAGTAAGGTTCTGTATACCTCAAATAACCTGAGATGAAGAGGATTATTTTATGTCTGAATATTTTGTTATTAAGCTAACTTAAATTATCATCTTTTTCAGGACAGGATTATAATAGTTTTTTAAATTAGACTGGATTAATTTCTATTTTTATATAGAAGAAATAATTGTAGATATAATTGCTTGATTTTTGTCTAAAAATAAAAGGTTTATATCCAGATACTTTTATCTAAAAATATTTGTGAATAGTGGGTGATGCCCCACTATTTTTGTCAGTTAAAATTTAACTGTTGAGCTACTACCAACCTTTATCGGCTTGTTCAAGTACGTAGGCAGCCACATCTTCAATTTGGCTAGAGTTTAAACGACCTTTGAAGGCAGGCATGGCATTTTTACCGTTTGTTACTTGAGCAATAATTGCCTCTGCTGAGTACATACCATACTGTTCTAAGGCTTCTTTCTTCAGGGTTTTGTTGGCTTGTACTAAGTTTTTACCGCCTGCGTGACAAGCAGCACAGTTAGCACTAAATAATTTAGCTCCATTGGCACTGTCAGCAGCCAAAGCGGGTTTACTGAAGGCAAAGGTGAAGATTGCTATGCCTAGCAGTAGTAATGAAAAAAGTTGCTTCATTTTGTGTTCTCTCTGCAAAAAAGCTCATTCAAACCGATATCTTCCTGAATAATTTTCAGGTGACTCCATTGCCTGCGTCAAATGACAGACTGTCAAACTTCATGATTCTTTAGCTGCTAACTGGCTGATTGCTTCTTCTGTAACGCGACAAATTCGCCAGTCGTCTAAAATGGATGCTCCCATGCGGCGATAAAAGGCTTGGGCTGACTCATTCCAATCCAGAACACTCCACTCTAACCTGCCGCAACCTTTGGCAACAGCAATTTGAGCAACTTTGCTCAGGAGTGCTTTGCCAATACCTTGTCGCCGATACTCTGGTAAAACAAACAAGTCTTCGAGATAAATACCTGGTTTGGTAAGGAAGGTTGAGTAATTATAAAAAAACAAGGCAAAACCTACGGCTTTACCTTTGTATTCTGCCAATAATGCCTCTATATATCTTGGAGAGCCAAATAAATGCTCCGCTAGTGCCGAAGCGTCACCAGTGACGGCATGAGATAGTCTTTCGTATTCTGCCAGCCCCTTAATTAAGTCAAAAAGCGTTGTGCTATCAGCAGGTTCAGCAAAACGCACGATGAGATCACTATTTATGGTCATGGGTCTATGGTCATTAGTCCATAGTCATTAGTCCATAGTCATCTGTCAACAGTCAATAGTCAACCGTCATTAGTCATGAGTTTTTCTCCTCTATTCCTGAGTTTTGGCTTAAATTAGCCAACCTTTGAGGCGTTTGGCGATGTGGGGACGGCGTAGTTTTCGCATGGCTTTACTTTGAATTTGTCTGACTCTTTCACGGGATAGGTTGAACATATTCCCGACTTCTTCTAGTGTGCAGGGTTCGCTGGTGGTTAAACCGTAGCGGAGAGAGATGACATCTTTTTCCCGTGGAGTGAGGACATCTCCTAAGACTTCCCAAATCTCCTGTCGCATCATGTTTTCGTTCATTTTTGCTTCGGGTGAGAGGTTATCTTCATCCTCCAGCAAATCCATGAGTTCTGTATCTTCTTCTTTTCCGACACGGTGGTTGAGTGATAGGGCTTGTCTTCTGAGTTGTTGCAGTTGCCGTAGTTGTTGAACGCTAATTTCTAAAAATTCTGCTATTTCTGGTTCGGAGGGGTTACGGCTGAGTTTCTGCTTGAGTTCCCGTTGGGCTTTTTTAAGTTTGTTAAGTTTTTCTACGATGTGAATTGGTAGCCGGATGGTTCTGGCATCGTTGGCGATCGCTCTGGTAATCGCTTGTCTAATCCACCAGTATGCGTAGGTGGAAAACTTATATCCTTTGTCGGGATCAAATTTTTCTGTGGCGCGGTTTAATCCCATTGCACCTTCTTGGATTAAGTCTAGAAAAGGTACTCCCCGATTGAGATATCGCTTGGCTATTGATACTACTAATCTCAGGTTTGAGCGGATCATTTTCCGCTTGGCTACTCTACCTTGATACAAGCGGTTTTCTAGTTGTTTTTCTGTAATCTCTAATTTTTCTGCTACCTGGGCTTTGGTAGGGTACTGTCCTAATTCTAATGCCAAAGTCTCTTGTAAATCTTTGACATCTTCTAAAAATCTGACTCGCCTGGCTAATTCTACCTCTTCATCCGGTTTCAGCAACGGATAGCGTGCCATTTCTTTAAAAAAGGCACCAACAGCATCATCATATTCGGTTTTGTTATAACCAGATGGTCTGGCAGCTGCCATTTCATCCCCGTCACGTTCATCTGTGTCCAGATTTTCTGCTACTGGGGCTTCTTCTATGACTATTTCTAGACTTTCAAAAGTTGTGTCTTCATTTTCGACATGAGTCTCTATTATTTCCATCGTTCCCAATTCAACAATATTCATAGTTTCCTTGAGGGATGCTTGCTTTGTTTGGTACATAATTTAATGACAGCTATTTACCACTGATATTTGGTAGTTTATCTAGGCGATAACACACCTGTTTAAGCGCATCATGCAGGGATATGTGAAGTAATCTATAGAAGTTCAAATTAATTTTTCGTTATTCGTTATTGGTGGCAGCTAACTTAAACTTCTCAACCAGGCTTTTTTGCACCCAAATTTGATTTTCCCAGGTTTTCACAGATATATTCTTTATTTTTTTATTAATCTCTAAATCTGTCAAACCCCCCAAACCATTCTCTAGCTCAACAATGAGAAAAATATAGTTAAATCTCCCTTAAATTTTACGAATTATATACTTTTTTAAAGTTTTTTGAGTTCTTGGCGGTGATTCATTACGTAATTGTCAGTTTTCTTAGCCTAGTGTAACTTGTTGTTGATAAAATTTGTTAATGGTAAAAATCAAGTAATTTACTTCTTGCAAAAAAAAATGTTTGTATAAAAGCATCTCATATACACAAAGGGTTGAATATCTATCAATAGACTGAAAAACGCTATTCCCTATTTAGTAGATAAGCTAACTATTTCCTAAATAGGTAGTGAGATAGTGGGAATGTCATAATTCCCAATTTGATAATTGTCGGTGATATTTTATCTTTGTTTAGTAGAATTAGCGAACTGATTATTTTCATTATCTCAGGATGATTTTTGCACTTTTTTTTCTTCTGTATTCTGTCTTTTTTAACTATTGAAGGATAGGATACCTTCCTGGTTAGATGCTGCGATGCAGAAAAACATCCTGTTGGGGATGGTGGACTTCAAATATTTATGGCACGAGGGGCTAGCATCAATTTGTCTGGTAGATTACATAAGAGGAAAGTTATCAAGTATTATGAGTGATAAAAGTATTGTCAATTACAATTTCACTCTGAAGATTAAAATTTATAGTTGAGGGAATTAAGTCTATTCTGTACTGACGGTTGAGGCCAACAAGAATATTTATCTAGAAAAATCACCAAATATGTATATTCATCAAGTAAATTTACACCAGTTAAAAGTTAATGAGACTAAAGAATTTTACCGCACCGCTACAAATGTGAATGGCTATGTCGAAGTGCTGGTAGATTGTCCAGGCAATTCTGGACTGTTTACGTACCGCTTGCCAAGGCAGTTAGAAATTAACCCTGGGGATATATTGAGTGTACCTTTTGGTACTCAACAAGTGGGAGGCGTAGCGATTCGGTTGATATCGCAACCGCCTGCCGATTTGCCACTAGAAAAAATTCGGGAAGTAGAAGATGTTGTCAGTTCTGGTTTTTTCGCTAGTGGTTATTGGGAATTGTTAAATAGAGTAGCATCCTACTATTATACCCCTGTGATGCAGGTGATTCGGGTGGCTTTACCACCGGGATTGTTAGGGCGATCGCAACGTCGTATCCGTTTAATCACGCAGCAAACAGACAAAATATCGTCGAATCAAAGATTAACTACCACAGCGTTTTTAAGTCCGGCGGCACAGCAAATTTTGCAACTTTTACAAGCCCAACCAGCCGGAGATTATAGTTTTGCTTATTTACAAAAAAAAGTTAAATCTGCCTATCGAGGAGTGCGGGAATTATTAAGAATGGGTTTAGTAGAAAGCTACTTAGAACCACCGCGAACAACTCGACCAAAAAGCCAAAAAGCAGTCATATTAATTAATGCAATTGACAGAGATTTAACCACTCGCCAAAGAGAAATTTTAGAAGTATTGCGAAAGCGTGGCGGTGAGTTGTGGCAAAGTGAATTACTGCAAATTACCAACGCGAGTTCCTCTACCCTCAAGTCAATGGTACAAAAAGGCTATATTGCTATTGAAGAAAGGGAAGTATTACGCACAGAACAAGGACAAGCCTTAGCTTTAGATGAACCAAAATTATTAAATCCAGAGCAAGCCAATGCTTTAGCAAGTATTCAACAGCTTGAGGGATTTCATCAAGTATTGTTGCATGGGATCACAGGTTCCGGCAAAACAGAAGTATATTTACAAGCGATCGCTCCCTTACTGACACAAGGAAAATCCGCCCTAGTCTTAGTCCCAGAAATTGGACTCACACCGCAACTCACAGATCGATTTCGCGCCCGCTTCGGTAATAAAATCAGTGTTTATCACAGCGCGCTTTCAGAAGGTGAACGTTATGACACCTGGAGACAAATGCTTACAGGCGAACCGCAAATCGTCATCGGCACACGTAGCGCGATTTTCGCACCTTTACCCAACCTAGGTTTAATTATCCTCGACGAAGAACACGACTCTAGTTTTAAACAAGACTCACCCATCCCCACCTACCACGCCCGCACCGTTGCCCAGTGGCGCGCCGAATTAGAAAACTGTCCCTTAATATTGGGTTCGGCGACACCTTCCTTGGAAAGTTGGGTAAATGTGGGGATGAGGGAGATGGGGGAGATGGGGGA
>NZ_CAWMSA010000036.1:176913-186976 GCF_963870205.1 Anabaena sp. CA = ATCC 33047
CCTACCGCAACGCATCAACTCGCGCCCTTTACCACCGGTGGAAGTGGTGGATATGCGGCAAGAGTTACAGGAGGGGAATCGTTCTATATTTAGTAGAAAGCTACAACAAGCTTTAGAACAACTGCAACAGACAAAACAACAGGGAATTTTATTTATTCATCGCCGGGGACATAGCACTTTTGTTTCTTGTCGCAGTTGTGGTTATGTGTTGGAATGTCCGCATTGTGATGTGTCTTTAGCGTATCACCAAACGGAATTAGACGCGCCGCAATTGTTGCGCTGTCATTATTGTAATTATGTGCGATCGCATCCCCAAAATTGTCCCGAATGTATGTCCCCTTACCTGAAATTCTTTGGTAGTGGTACTCAGCGAGTCGCCCAGGAATTAAGCCGACAGTTCCCAAATTTAACTTACATCCGCTTTGATAGCGATACCACCCGCACCAAAGGCGCACATCGTACCCTACTGACTCGGTTTGCTAACGGGGAAGCGAATTTATTAGTGGGAACACAAATGCTTACCAAAGGCTTAGATTTACCGCAAGTAACACTGGTGGGGGTGGTGGCGGCTGATGGTTTGCTACATTTATCAGATTATCGCGCCAGTGAACGAGCATTTCAAACCCTGACGCAAGTAGCTGGCAGGGCTGGCAGAGGTGATGAACCTGGTAGGGTGATTGTGCAAACCTACACCCCAGAACATTCGGTAATTGCGGCGGTGAGACATCATGATTATCACTCGTTTGTACAAGCGGAATTAGAACAACGCCAAGACCTGAATTACCCACCTTACGGTAGATTAATTTTACTGCGGTTGAGTAGTCTTGATCCCATCCAAGTACAGAATACAGCCGAAATCATGGCTACACATTTAGATGCTTATCAGGGATTTGAAATATTAGGCCCGGCACCAGCTAGTGTGATGCGCGTGGCTAATCGTTATCGCTGGCAAATATTGCTGAAGTTTGATCCCGACACTTTACCGCAGTTACCTGATTGGGAGGAAGTGCGATCGCTCTGTTGTGATGGTGTTAGCTTGACAATCGATGTAGACCCTTTAAATATCATCTAATCTGCAATTTTGTGGCTAATTAGGGGAATTATCCAGGTTGACAGAGGCAATTAAGCTAAGACCAAAGATGGGGCGAAAGTCTCATCTGCGGCACTCCCCCGTGAGTACAGAAGCCCAACCTACAGGCGTTCGCGTAAGCGTTCCGTAAGGAAAGCCAAGGTTGGGTAGTTCACAGATTACGTAGAAAATTATCAAGACTGAAAACCATAATCATAGCTAAATGAATTGAGTAGTGTGAAATATTGCCAAATTGCTCACACTCCGATATATAAATAGGTTATTTTTTATTTCTCAGAATTAGCTAGACAGTATTGGCTGAAAATTGAGCGCGAAATCAATGGGACAAGGTTTGTTACAAATTGTTTTAACACTATGTATTGTGATAGCAATCACACCCATTCTGGGTAATTACATAGCGCGTGTGTTCCTCGGTGAACGGACATTATTAGATGCTGTCATGAATCCGATAGAACGCAGTTTCTATGTAATCGCGGGGATTCGCCCTAAAGATGAAATGACGGGTTGGCAGTATGTACAAGCAATACTATCCACTAACCTGTGCATGGGTTTGCTAGTGTATTTACTGATATTTTTGCAAAGAGTTTTACCTGGAAATCCCAATGGATTTGGTGCGCCCAGGTGGGATACTCTCCTCCATACTGTAGTTTCTTTTGTTACTAATACTGACCAACAACATTACATTCCTGAAACAACCCTGAGTTACTTTTCCCAAGTTGCAGCTTTAGGATTTTTGATGTTTACCTCGGCTGCTACTGGGTTAGCGGTGGGCATTGCCTTTATTCGGGGAATAACGGGGAGAAACTTAGGCAACTTTTACGTTGATCTCATCCGTGCCATTACCAGGATATTACTGCCTATCTCGGTACTGGGTGCGATCGCCTTAGTTGCTTTAGGTGTACCGCAAACATTACAAGCACCTTTGACTGTCACCACCCTAGAGGGAGGAACCCAATACATAGCTAGAGGCCCTGTCGCCTCCTTTGAGATGATCAAAATGTTGGGTGATAACGGCGGTGGCTTCTTCGCTACTAACTCAGCCCATCCTTTTGAAAATCCCAATGGTGTGACGAACTTGATCGAAATCATCGCCATGATTGCCATTCCCGCCGCCATGATTTACACCTATGGTGTGTTTGCCAAAAACATCAAACAAGCTTGGCTGTTGTTTTGGATGGTATTTGCAGTATTTATCATTCTCGTCTGGATAGCTGCCGGAGGAGAACTACAAGGTAATCCTCTCGTCAATGGCACTTTAGGAGTAGAACAGCCGAATTTAGAAGGTAAAGAAGTCCGATTTGGTTGGGCAGAAACAGCACTATGGGCAGTGATGACAACCGCTAGCGTCTGCGGTGCTGTCAACGGCATGCACGACTCCTTAATGCCATCAGGACTATTTGCGACTTTATTTAATTTATGCTGGCAAATGATTTGGGGTGGTCAAGGAATTGGCACAGCTTATCTGTTAGTTTACCTGATTCTGACTGTATTCTTCACAGGACTGATGGTCGGACGCACACCAGAATTTTTTGGGCGCAAAATCGAAAGGCGGGAAATTATCCTCGCCAGTATGGTATTGATGATTCATCCTATCTTGGTGTTAATTCCCAGTGCGATCGCCTTAGCTTATCCCTTTTCCCTTTCCGGCATTACTAACCCCGGCTTTCATGGCATTTCTCAAGTCGTTTATGAGTACGCCTCAGCTAGTGCTAACAATGGTTCTGGTTTAGAAGGATTGGCAGATAATAGCCTGTGGTGGAATTTAAGCGGCAGTTTCAGCATTTTGGCAGGGCGTTATATTCCCATGACTGCCATCCTGCTATTAGCTGATCGTATGTCTCGTAAACAAACAGTACCCCAAACCTCTGGCACCCTCAAAACTGATTCCTTGCTATTTACCACTGTCACGGCTGGTATTGTCTTGCTTTTGGGGGTGTTGACTTTCTTCCCAGTCTTGGCTTTAGGGCCAATTGCTGAAGGTTTTAAATTAGCATCTGGTAGTTAGAAGATATTTGAGTTTCGGGGAGAAGGTAGACAAGAGACTGCTGATATTCTTTGGTGTCGCTGAATAATACTTTTAAAAGCTCACATACAGGCGCACCAGACGCAAAGAGTAAAGCCAGAAACAATTGTAAATTGCATCAGAGCTATAAGGGAGAAATTCTTGATGTTAGTTCCCCATCTCCCCGTTCATATCAATCCAATATTACATAAATTCAATGAAGACAGTGGCAGCTACCTCTAAAATAAAAACACCTCTTTCTGGTACAGGCGATCGCCGTCGCGCCAGCAAAAAAGCGAAAATTAATCCTAGACAACTCTATCTCAGGGCGATTTGGGATGCTTTTATCAAGCTTAATCCCAAAGCTGCCATCAAAAACCCGGTAATATTTTTGGTGTGGTTGGGGACTCTCATCACCTTCGCCCTCGCCATCCAACCTGATTTATTCGGCCCTACACAACAGCCAAATCCCCAACTTTTCAACGGCATATTAACCGGGACTTTGTTCTTAACGGTTTGGTTTGCTAACTTCGCGGAAGCCGTCGCCGAAGGACGAGGTAAAGCCCAAGCCGATGCTTTGCGTGCCACCAAATCAAAAACACCCGCGAAGAAACTCTCACCCGATGGTATGATCACCGAAGTCCCGGCTACTAGCCTCAGACAAGGCGACACTATATATATAGTGGCTGGTGATATCATCCCCGCCGATGGGGAGGTAATTATGGGTGTGGCTTCAGTGGATGAATCAGCCATTACTGGAGAATCTGCACCAGTCCTAAAAGAATCAGGCTCAGATATTGCCAGTTCCGTCACCGGTGGTACTCGCATTCTCTCCGATGAATTGATTATACGTGTCACCGCCGACCCAGACAAAGGCTTTATTGACCGGATGATTGCCTTAGTCGAAGGCGCAGAACGCAGCAAAACCCCCAATGAAATTACACTGAGTATATTATTGACTTTTTTGACCTTGGTGTTTTTGTTTGTGGTGGCTACCTTACCCGCCTTTGCCTACTATGTCAACAGTCCCATTAACGTCTCAATTTTAATTGCCCTACTTGTAGCTTTGATACCAACCACTATAGCGAGTTTACTTAATGCTATTGGGATTGCTGGGATGGATAGAGTAGCCCAATTTAACGTCATCGCCACATCAGGACGAGCCGTAGAAGCTTGCGGTGATGTGAATACCTTAGTTCTCGATAAAACAGGTACAATTACATTAGGTAATCGTTTAGCTGAAGAATTGATCCCGATCAATGGTCACTCAATGGCAGAAATGGCTAGCGTGGCTTGGGTCACAAGCGTATTTGATGATACACCAGAAGGTAAATCAATTCTCCGCCTAGCCGAAAAGTTGGGTGCCAAATTTGATTTAGACTTCAGACAAGCTCAAGGAGTGGAATTTTCCCCTAAAACTCGGATGAGTGGCACTAATTTACCAGGGGGAAGGGAAGCCAGAAAAGGCGCAGTAGAAGCTATTAAAGGTTTTGTCCGTTCCCGTCATGGGCAAATTAGCCCAGAATTAGATGCTGCTTATGAGCGAGTTTCCCAACAGGGGGGTACACCTTTAGCCGTGTGCTTGGGTAATGAAATCTATGGCGTGATTTATCTGAAGGATATTGTTAAACCAGGTATTCGCGATCGCTTTGACCAATTGCGCCGCATGGGAGTACGTACTATCATGCTCACAGGCGATAACCGCATTACCGCAGCCGTCATAGCTGAAGAAGCTGGCGTTGATGAATTTATCGCTGAAGCCACACCAGAAGATAAAATCACCGTCATTCAACAGGAACAAGCCCAAGGTAGACTCGTAGCCATGACTGGAGACGGAACCAACGATGCACCCGCTTTAGCTCAAGCTAACGTTGGTTTAGCCATGAATACGGGAACTCAAGCCGCCAAAGAAGCCGCCAATATGGTAGATTTGGACTCTGATCCCACCAAGTTGATTGATATTGTCAGCATCGGTAAACAACTGCTAATTACCCGTGGTGCCTTAACAACATTTTCTCTGGCTAATGATATTGCTAAATACTTTGCCATTATCCCAGTCATCTTTGCAGGTGCTAATCTGCAAGGTTTGAATATTATGAATTTAACTAGCACTAATTCGGCTGTGCTGTCAGCTTTGATTTATAACGCCTTGATTATTCCCGCTTTAATGCCCCTAGCTTTAAACGGCGTGCAATTTCGACCATTAACAGCTAATCAGTTATTACAACGCAATATTCTAATATATGGTTTGGGTGGAGTAATTGCACCATTGATTGCAATTAAATTCATAGATATCCTGATTACTGCCGTAGGATTAGCGTAAAAAGTCAATAGTAGAAACGCGATTATATTCTGACGCAAGTGTTACATGACAAAGGTCTTGTAGGGTGCGTCAGACTGTTTAAATGCTATCAATAAACGTATTTTTGATACCTGACGCACCCTACTAATATGCTGTTCCCTATTAAGAGTTCCCTGTTCTCCGTTAATCTGAATGAATTCTAGAAAAAATTACCAGTTAAATTCTTAGAGTAACTAAAAAAATGTCTATGTCTTTTATTAGAGAAATCATCAAAGCCTTTCGTCTGACTCTGGTACTGTGGTTAGTCACCGCAATTATCTATCCTCTAGCTATTTTAGTGATTGGTCAAGGTTTATTTCCAGTTCAAGCTAACGGTAGCATCATGCAAAATATAGAGGCTCAACCAATTGGTTCAGCCTTAATTGGTCAAGTGTTTGTTTCCGAAAAATATTTTCATGGTCGTCCCAGTGCAGTCAGATATTCTCAGGGGAGAAGAGCCAGAACAACGGGTATATCTGGTGCTAGTAATCTTGCACCTAGTAATCCAGAACTGCTCACTCGTATTATTGAACAAGCAAATAAACTGCAAGAAGAAAATATCCCACCTTTAGCTGATTTAATTTATACTTCTGGCTCAGGTTTAGATCCACATATTTCCGTCCAAGCTGCTAGACAACAAATAGAGCGCGTTGCTCGCGCCCGTGATGTCCAAGCCGATGAACTATTAAGGCTAGTTAATAAATATACTGAAGGGAGATTTTTAGGAATTTTTGGCGAACCAGGAGTTAATATTTTGCGGTTAAATTATGCTCTTGACTTGCAAGATATTAACCGGGAGCAAAGTTAGAGACTCTTGAGTGAGTATGAGGAAAGAATTTCTGACTCCGCTTCCTTTGCTTCCTTTGCTGCCTTTGCTGCCTCTACTCCTCAAACTTACCTTTCATCTCGCCACAAAGCAATACCACCTAATAACCCAGTGATATTAGGAATGAGTCGCACATTTAAGGGTAGCTGAAAATTTACTTTTACAGCTTCACCGCCGCCAATATAAAGGTAATCATAATTGAATAAACTCTGCAAAGATGCGATCGCCTTTTTTAACCGACGATTCCATTTTTTCTCACCAATTTTGTCTAACGCCGCCCTTCCTAGCTGTTCCTCGAAAGTTTCATTTTTGCGAAACGGATGATGTCCCATTTCCATATTCGGAACTAATTTACCATCGACAAACAAAGCCGAACCGAAACCAGTACCTAACGTAATTACCAACTCTACACCTTTACCTTTAATCGCCCCCAATCCTTGCATATCTGCATCATTAATCACCCGTACAGGTTTATTTAATCGTTGCAAAAGTGCTGTTTCTAAATCAAACCCAATCCAATCTGGATGTAAATTTACTGCTGTTTCTGTGACACCATAGCGCACCACACCCGGAAAACCTACCGAGACACGATGAAACTCACCTTGAGCAGCTGCTAATACCATGATGGCATTGATCACCACTTCTGGTGTAGCGGGTTGGGGTGTATCAACACGCGCCCGTTCACTCACGGGGTTTCCTGTGATATCTAAGACTATCGCTTTGACACCACTACCACCAATATCAACCGATAAAGTGCGAATTGAGCCATTATCCTCGACCATTGATTGTCCTTCCTTTGATTGTTTCAGACTTGGTTATTATGCGCTGAATTGGAGGTTAGAAGCTAGAGGTTGGGCAGATGAGGGAGACAAATCAATTCACAATTGTTGACGGTTGACGGTTGACGGTTGACTGGGTAAAAGTTCTTCTCCCCTGTTCCCAGTACCCAGTCCCTTCTAATTCCCAGTTAATATAAAAATGATGCGATCGCAGCAGCCAAAAGCCGCTTCTTTCATTTTGAATTTTGAATTTTGAATTTTGAATTTTCCCAGATGCACAACTTTATTCCCCCAGAACGGTTTTTTCCCTATCTCACCTGGACTGAAATTCAGGCTATGCCGAATAAGGAAAATGTTGTTATCATTCAACCAGTGGGGGCAATTGAACAACACGGGCCTCATCTACCACTGATTGTTGATGCTGCTATTAGTGTAGGTGTTTTAGGTAAGGCTTTGTCAAAGTTGGATGCTAATATTCCGGCTTACGCTTTGCCTACTTTATATTATGGTAAATCTAACGAACATTGGCACTTTCCCGGTACAATTACCCTCAGCACCGAAACACTCACCGCTACAATCATCGAAGTTGCCGAAAGTATCTACCGTGCTGGCTTTAGAAAGCTAGTATTGATGAATTCCCACGGGGGACAACCCCAAGTGATGCAAATGGCAGCGCGGGATTTACACGTTAAGTATGGCGACTTTTGGGTATTTCCGCTTTTTACTTGGCGTGTACCTCACATTACTAAAGAATTGCTGACACCAAAGGAAGCAACCCAAGGAATGCACGCCGGAGACGCGGAAACTAGCATTATGCTGGCTATTTTACCAGAGCAGGTGAGGTTAGAGCAAGCCGTGGCGGAATATCCCCCAGAACAGCCGGCAGGTAGTTTGTTGAGTTGGGAGGGTAAGCTACCCGTGGCTTGGGTGACAAAGGATATTAGTAAAAGTGGTGTAATTGGTGATGCGACTACAGCGACTAAAGAAAAAGGCGATCGCATTTTAGAATCTGTCTCTGATGGTTGGGTAGACGTAATTACAGAAATTTACAACTTTCGCCAGCCTAGTTAAACATCAGTCTTGTAGTCTTGTAGGGTGCGTCAGACTGCTTAAATGCTGCCAATAAACAGATTTTTGATATCTGACGCACCCTACTAATATGCCAGTTGCGTAAGTCCTGACAGTGAGAGAATCAGTTTACCTGACCGCCTGACCACCGTCAACAACAAAACTGTCAGCAGTTAAAACCGCACGATTGGAGAACAAGCCTATTTGTACCGACGCACCAGCACCACTACCATCAGCATCAAAGAACAGTGCGCCTGTAGTTTGATTGTAAATCAAGCGGTGAGTGTCTGTAGTCGCACTCGTCCCCCTGATAAACCAGCTGTTATCAGCGATCATTTGTGGTGTGATACCCAACTCAGATGCAGACACTTGGATAATATCTTCACCAACGCGGAAATCGTTAATAGTATCAACACCACCGAGAACACCAATCAAGTCAAAGGTATCTGCACCACGACCACCAACTAGGGTATCATCACCAACACCACCAGTGAGTGTATCGTCCCCGACTCCCCCGGAGAGAAAATCATCACCGTCTAAACCACGCAATTCATTATTTTGATTGTTACCAAAGATGTGGTTATCGAGTTCATTACCTTCACCAAATTCAGCATTTCTCACCAATGTCAGGTTTTCTAAGTGGTCGCCTAATGTCCAATCTACAACAGAGATAACTGTATCAATACCTTCATCGGCGAGTTCAACAATCGTGTCGTCTCCACTATCGACTTCGTAGATATCATTACCAACACCACCAAATAGACTATCATCACCAGCACCACCATCAAGTCGGTCATTATCAGCACCACCATACAGGGTGTCGTTACCGCCCTTACCCATTAACCAATCATCACCTTCTAAACCAGATAAGATATTATTGGCATTGTTACCGATAATATGGTTATTGAGGCTGTTACCAGTACCATTCTCGGCATTACCCAAGAGGGTGAGATTTTCCAAGTGATTTCCGAGTGTGTAGTCGATGAAAGAGTTAACTTTATCTCTGCCTTCACCGTCATTCTCAACTACGGTGTCGCCAGCACTATCGACAGTATAGATATCATTACCACGACCACCAATCAGGCTATCATTTCCTGTTCCACCGTCGAGGTTGTCGTCACCGTCGCCTCCATCAAGGGTATCTTCACCTTGGTTGCCGTAGAGTAGGTCAAAGCCAGCATCATCACCACCTTTGATGATATCATCACCTGCGCCACCGAATACGTAGTCATTACCAGCACCGCCATCGAGGTTGTCGTCACCGCCGCCTCCTAGCAGGTAGTCATTACCGTCTAAGCCTTCAATGACATCGGCGTTGTTTCCACCTCGGAGAATTTCTTTTTCGCCTGTGCCTTGGATGGGTGTGCCGTTGTAATCGGTGATGTTGACGGTAATATCAGCAATGCTGAGGTTGCTGTAGTTACTATCGTCGCTACTGATGGTATGGGTGATAGTACCTGTGTGATTGCCTTCTGTGATGGCATCATTCAAGGCTTTGACTGTGACTTCTTGGGCTATGTTCCAGTTGGCGGGGGTGAAGGTGAGGGTGTTGGGGCTGGTTGTTAGTTGTGTACCAGGGTTGAGAGTAATGGTGACATCATCTGTGGGTTGTCTGTCGAGGACGACTGTATAAGTATCTCCTTCCCCGCCTTCGGTGACATCTGTGCTGCCGTCAGTTGGGCTGATGGTGACACCTGCGGTATCGTTGTCGGTGATAGCAACGTTGATGGGATTAATCGTCAAATTAGAATAGTTAGGATCGTTGCTAGTGACTGTGTGGGTGATAGTATCTGAGTGATTACCCTCAATTACAGCATCATTCAGGGCTATGACTGTGACTTCTTGGGCTATGTTCCAGTTGGCGGGGGTGAAGGTGAGGGTGTTGGGGATGGTTGTTAGTTGTGTGCCAGGGTTGAGAGTAATGGTGACATCATCTGTGGGTTGGCTGTTGAGGACG
>NZ_CAWMSA010000037.1:0-514 GCF_963870205.1 Anabaena sp. CA = ATCC 33047
TTTCAAGGTTCTGGCTGGATACAAACCCAGCAGTCTAACTATTAATTCATCTAGCTAGTTGCTGAATTTTCTTCCCTGTTCTTTCTTAGCTTTTTCACCTTAGACAGGTGGAGGTTAGCGGACTCGAACCGCTGACATCCTGCTTGCAAAGCAGGCGCTCTACCAACTGAGCTAAACCCCCAGAATTCAGTTCTCAGTTCTCAGTTCTCAGTCATCAGTTTTTTTGCTGACCACTGTTTACTGTTCACTGTTCACTGTTTTCAGGTGGGCCATCCTGGACTCGAACCAGGGACCTCACCCTTATCAGGGGTGCGCTCTAACCACCTGAGCTAATAGCCCATATCCGAACCACTTCATAGTTTGAAAGCCCAACAATTCCTGCGACCGACCTAGAGTAGACCAATCTCTTCTTCTATTCGCTCTTCACTTTCGATTTCTGAGTTGGGTAGGTCTCCCTAAAAAGGAGGTGATCCAGCCACACCTTCCGGTACGGCTACCTTGTTACGACTTCACC
>NZ_CAWMSA010000038.1:0-21258 GCF_963870205.1 Anabaena sp. CA = ATCC 33047
ATTGCTCGGCGCCAGGTTTATTACTCAAACCAAAAAACCGCCTTATCTTAAATTAAGGCGGTTTTTTGCTTTTCTGTTATTTGTCATACTATTGCTGCTGTAACTATACCCTTAGCTTCTAATACAGTTGCAACTTGTAAAATCAAAGCTTCATTATATGGTGCAGCTATCAATTGCACACCCAAAGGTAAAGTATTTGAATGCTGAATTGGTACTGATAAAACCGGTAAGCCAATGAAAGATAACGGTTGAGTAAATAATCCTAGATGGGGACGAACAAGAATTTCTTCTCCCTCTAATATCATTGTTTGTTGATTGATTAACGGTGCGGAAATTGGTGTTGTTGGTGCAAGAATAACATCTACATTTTGAAACACTTCGTGGATATGATCGCTATACCATCTCCGAAAGCGTTGTGCTTGCACATACCAGTGACTGGGAATTAACGCCCCTGCCAAAAAACGATCACGTGTTGCTGGGTCAAAATCTTGGGGACGCGATCGCAATTTCTCTAAATGTAGATTAGCACCTTCACAGGCTGTAATCACAAATGCTGCTGCCCTAGCTCGATGTGCTTCTGGTATCGTCACATATTCATCTACATCTAAAGCTGCTGCTACTTGTTGGACTGCGGCTAATGCTTCTAGGTTCGCACTTGTAGCAAAATAATCACCAGCAATAGCAATTCTAATATTAGAAATATCGTGATTAAGTTGAGGTAACACCAATTCTGGAGGACGTTTTGAACACACAGGGTCGCTGTCATCCTCTCCTTGAAGCACATCAAATATTGTCGCTATATCTCTGACTGAACGCGCAAACGGGCCAATGTGGTCAAGACTACTAGAAAATAAGGCTACTCCAGCACGAGATAAACGTCCATAAGTGGGTTTCAATCCAAAGACACCACACAATGCTGCGGGAACACGAATTGAACCATTAGTATCAGAACCAAGTGTAAAGGGAACTAACCCAGCTGCTACCGCCGCAGCTGAACCACCGGATGAACCACCAGCCACACGTTGTAAATCATGGGGGTTGTGGGTAGCACCGTAATGAAAGTTTTCGGTAACAAACCCATAGGCGTATTCATCCATGTTTAAACCACCGACCAAAATTGCACCAGCTTGTTTCAACTTGGCTACTGCTGTAGCATCTTGGATGGCTGGAGGATTTTCAGCATTAATTTTTGCACCGGCTAAAGTTGTTAAACCTGCTATGTCAAAGAGGTTTTTGACTGCGAAAGGTACACCCGCTAGTGAACCAGGTTGATCACCTTGTGCAATTTCTCTATCAATTCGTGCTGCATCTGTTAAAGCTGCCTCAGCAGTTATGGTAGTAAAACAGTTAAGTTGGCGATCGCGTTCTGATATTCTGGCTAAAGTCGCTTGAGTAACTTCTACTGCGCTAACTTCACCTGAGCGTATAGCAGTTGCAATTGATACAGCATCCTTCATGGTTCAAAGATTGGTGCAGTTTCTATGTCTTCTGGTAAGGGGAATGAGTTCACAAGTTGAGCGATCGCTTTTATTCTCTCAAAATTTGCCACCACCCCACCCCGATATTCATCTTTTATCGGCAAATCTAACAGTAACGCCATTTGATCAACATACACACCCACATCTAACTCTTGATTGTTCATCCCTGTGCCTCAGTGATTAACTATTCTAAACTTACAACCTCTGGCGGTAACTCAAACAAACCATCTTCTCCAGGCTCAAAGTCAATCACCTGATACACCGCATCAAGATTTAACTCACCGTAAATATGAGGGAATAATTCACCATCCGCTATTTCATAGCGAATTTCTGGTTGCACAAGGTCAGAGTTAATCAAAAGTAGTACCAATTCTTTTTGATGCTGAAAAAATCTATTTGCGACTCTGATGATTTGTGTAACTTGCGAACAATGTATAAAACCTTCAGTGTCGAGTGAATCAGCATGGTAATTGCCAATCTTTTTTGCCTCTTCCCATTTTTCCCTGTTTGTGATGTGGAGGATAGTGTTCATGCTTATTAATTGTTTTTGCAATTATCATCTCAATGTAATTTAGGTGTTATTGATTCGTCTGGATAAAATTGCAAATTTAGATGATTTCGTTTATTACTATTAGGATATATAGATACCTGAATTTTTAATTTACCTTTCTGCCAGCCTTTACTACCAATTTTAAGTATTTGACATTTATCCCAATAATCCTGACAGTCTTTGCAGTACGACGATCACGGGTTTTAAGTTTCGGATATAATTCAGGATTTCGCTCATGCAAGTAAATACTAGAAATATCTTCTAGTAATTCATCCACAGTATTAAGTGAACCACGAGGCTCTGTAAACTGAATGGTATTGATCCATCCACGAGCTATTTTGAGGATTCTTTCTTCATAAGACAATCCACTAAACTGGTCATCGGAAAAAAGAAGACCTTTTTTGGCTTCATGCTCCATATCGTGAGCGAAATCTTTCAAAAATTGAATATTTTGCCAGCTAAAATCGCGTACCCGATCCCAATTTTTCACAAAGCGTACTCGGACAGTATTGTGATTAAAAGCAACCACACCAATGTTGATCCTCTCATCTGCGACTGGATCGGGAACGTACTGAATTACACTGTACTTACTTGCCATAGTGCCTATCTTCCGTCAAAACCCCGTGTTTAAAGGGATTCCAGTAAGAATCGCTGACGTTTTATCAGGTACTCTATCATCACCATTCGTTCATTTATTGTAATACCCCACTCATCAGGAGGGCTAGCGACTGCTTGGATAATCTCCTCTTCTGTAACTGCCTCAAGAGCTAACAGTCCTCTTCTAATTTCATCATTTATTAAACTACAGCTTAAAACAAGTCTACGGTCTACTTCTGGATTCGGAGCATTTTGTAACGATTGTACTGTCCAAGCATATCCATCTGGAAAAAAGCGACCATGATCTACAGAGTAAACTAAATTTGGGTGGGTTGTTTGATAAATAAATTGCTCATCTTGGCTGTAAACCCAACCGAATAATACACTCAAAAAAGCAAATCTTTCTTGATTACCTGAATGATGCTTGTACTTACTAGCGTCACGATCATCAAAACAGTTAGGAATGAAATGAGTTCCGTGTGCTGTACCAGGAGATAGAAAGGAAAAACCTGAGTCTAATTCCAGTAGTTCTAATGGAATCTCTACAATTTGTGGTCTACCTACTGGTGCTTTCATTGCCAAACCTAATCGAGCCACAATCTGATCAGTGATAATTTGCCTACCAGCTTGCCGTCCTTTGACAACATATTCACATTTGTCAATTCCCCTGGCTAAAACTGGACGAGCTGAAGAATTCCATGACCGCCGAAAGGTAATTATCAGCACTGGCTCTTCAGGGTTACTCAGATATTGTTCTAAGGACAACTTCCATCTTGTCCTATCCTGTTCTTCTATAATGTTTCTGTCGTTCACATGATAGACGCACAATCAAAAAACTGAATTATCTCAATATACCCCGTGAGCAGAAGTTTTCTCAGGGTCTATGCGTCTCTGAGTGAGCATTACCCGGAATACATACATCAGGCGCACATAAACCAGGAAATTCGACTGTTGTCACCTCCAGGGTATTCAAATCTACTTGGCGAATAACATGGTTATTGGTATCAGCAATATATAAATGTGAATTCATCACACTTAATCCTGAAGGTTCAAAAAAGCGGGTATTTTTGCCTTGACCATTTTGTAACCCTGCATAACCATCTCCCAAAATAGTTTGACAATTACCTGTACTCGGACTCACTAATTTAATTTTGTGGTTGTAGGTATCTGCTACCCATAAAAAATTATTAGCGTATTCTATTCCCAAGCAGTGCTGCAAGCGGACATCTTCACCTTGTCCATCGACATCACCAAAACCAAATAAATCTCCACTTCCACACATAGTTCTAACTTGGAAGGGTTTGATTAATCCCACACCACGAATTGAACTAATTTCACTGTCAGCAATAAATAACTCTTGTCCATCTGTAGTAATTCCGCTAGGTTGGGCAAAAGCAGATTCAGTCAGTGAACTATCAAAACAACCTTCTGCACCCGTACCAGCATAGGTTGAAATCATGCCAGTGTTTAAGTTCATCTGCCAAATTTGATGCGACCCTGCCATTGCTATAAATAATGTATTTCCCACTTTCACTAAATCCCAAGGAGAATTTAGCGCAGTTTCCAAGCCAGCACCGCCATGAGGATGAATATTATGGCTTTGTTTACCAGTCCCCGCAATAGTTTCTACTACTTGAAGCTTCAGGTCAACTTGCCGCAAAGTATGATTTTCTGTATCAGCGACGTAAAGAATTTGATTTTCTATATCAAATGTCATTCCTTGGGGTGCAGAAAACTGCGCTTGGTCAAAAGCACCATCAGTTAAGCCAGATTTCCCATTACCAATTAAATGTAAAATTTCGCCATCAAAGTTACTCAGGACTAGGCGATGGTGTCCAGAATCAGCTATGAATAAACCTACTGGCGTAGCTAGAACTTTACCAGGAAAAGCAAGCGGTGTAATTGGTTGACGCTGTTTTTCTAAGGTCAGGCTGAATTGTTGAAAATTAATTGTGCCTTTCTCTTGGTGTTTTTGAATTAATTCAGCAATTAGTTGGTCTAAATCATCACAATTAGCTTCACCCGCAATGTAATCAATCACATAACCTTCTGGATCGATAATCATCAAAGTCGGCCAAGCACGCACAGTATACTCTTGCCATACCCGAAAACCTTTGTCTACTAAAACTGGGTGTTCTATGTTGTAACGCAAGATAGCTTGACGGATGTTTTCTGTTTCTTGTTCGTTGTCGAATTTGGCGGAATGAACGCCGATAACTGTCAGGCTATCCTGATATTTTTGTTCTAAAGATTTCAGGGTTGGTAGAACGTGGAGACAATTAATACAACAGTATGTCCAAAAGTCTAAAATCACTACCCTACCCCTCAGTTGCTTGAGCGATAAGGGATGGTCAGTATTTAACCAAGTATAATCTTGTGGTAATTCTGGGGATCTGACACGAGGACTCATAAATTAATACAAAATTCAAAATAACCAAATACAGTTGACTAATTACTATTGATTTTTCAAGGCTATATTTTTTGTGGTTGGAATTGACAGACTAGACACGGTAGAGTTGTCAGATTTGGTACAACTAGCTAAAATTCAGATACATCGGGGACGGGTTGCTGACCGCATTCCACAATTAGCTGTAGTTGATCCCCGTTTGTTTGCAGTTCACATCTGCTGTAAATCAGGGAAAACTTACAGTGTGGGAGATACTTCTTGTTTCTTCCCACTGATGAGTGTGATCAAGCCTTTCTCTCTACTGTATCTGTTAGAACATTTTGATGCAGAACAGGTGCTGCAATGGGTGGGTGTAGAACCATCAGATGCACCATTTAATTCTTTAGACCAATTAATAGCTGATGCTGGTAGACCCCGCAACCCGATGATTAATAGTGGTGCGATCGCTTTGGCTGATAAGTTACCAGGAACAGATGCTAACAATCGCACTCAATCTTTCTGTCAATGGTTAAATCAATTGGCTGGTTGTCATCTCAAGTTAGATGAGGTCATGTTGGCTTCGGTGAGAAATTCGCGATCATCCGCTAATCAAGCGATCGCCAATTATCTCGCTACAACCAGAAATATTACAAATATTGATATAGCACTTGACACATACGAGCAGATATGCTGTATTTCTGGACAAGTTAAGGATTTAGCCTTACTCGGAAAACTTTTAGCTTGGGAGCATGACGGAATACAATTACAGCACCGTCAAATTGTGAACGCTGTGATGTTAACCTGCGGTTTATACCAAGCTTCTTCTGTATTAGCTGTCAAAATTGGTCTACCAATGAAATCGGGTATTGGTGGGGGTTTATTAGCAATAGTACCAGGACAGGCAGCGATCGCCTGTTACAGTCCAGCCTTAGATAGTATAGGTAATCCTATAGGGGCGATCGCTTTTGTTGAGGTATTATCCCAAAAGTTGGGATTAAGTATTTTTGGTTAATCGTCTAATGTTGATTCCCCTTGAACCTCTTCATTTGACTGTTCTGTTACATTCGGCGTGGGAGAAGCACTAGGAGAAGGTATCGTATTTGGGCGTGATCGATATTTGAAATAATCTCCTAAGTTAACTTTTTTGGGTTGCTTGACAGGTGTTTGAGGTAATTCAGTCGCTTGTGGTGTGGGTGTTATCTCTGGTTGTAGTTCTGGAGTAATTTTTGGTGATTGTGTAGTTGGTTCTGGTACAGTTTCTAACTTGGGTTGTGGTTCTGGAGTAATTGTTGGTGATGATGTAGTTGGTTCTGGTACAGTTTCCAACTCTGGTTGTGGTTCTGGAGTAATTGTTGGTGATGGTGTAGTCGTCACTTCAGGTTGTGGTTCTGAAATAGGCGACTCAATTACCTCTGACGGTGTGGGAGTGACACTAGGAGATGCTTGGGGACGAGGACGTTTGAAAAATCCACCAAATTTCGATTTTTCCGGTTCAGGGGTGACTGTTTCAGGTGAAGCAGTAGCTTCTGGCGTAGGTATTACTTCTGGTTCTGAGGTTTCAATTGGCTGTGGTGTTTCTGTAACTTCAGGTGTTGGTACTTTTTCTTGCGGAACTTGAGGCTCTAGTGTAGGTTCTGGGATAGGAATGGTAGAGGGTGTAGGTGTTGGTATAGGTTCTACAACTGGTTGTTTAGCAGTATAATTTGGGTCTACAATCCCTCGTACCTCATCAGCTTGTAATTCCCCTCTGGTAATTCTGGACAGAGTATCTTTACCTTTGGGTTGGTAGTTAACGAGCCTAACTGTAGTGTTAAAAGTGTTCTTGACTGGGTTTCCCTGATTATCTAAAAATTCCAACTTTACCCAGTTATTACCAGGTTTAAAGCCCTTGAGATAAATTGATTGCCAACGATCTAAAACAAAGCTTTCACCGTTGATTGTGCAACGAATCCGCCAATCGCTAAATTTATCGTTGGACTGATCTTTACTAACTAGGTGTAGCGGTGCATTGTTGAGATAAAAATCTAACAAGATTGGTTCTGCACCATAATTACCTTGAGGACGGCTATAAGTTAACAGGGGTAGAGATGTATCAGGGTTATTGTCGTCGGTTTTAGTAAAGATATGAAATGTTGTCTGTGCGTAAGCACCCTCATTTTTAAAGCTTTCATGCCAAGGACGAGAAGCAAATACACGCACAGTGTGAGTTCCTGGGGATAAGTCAGACAACACTAAAGGCTGTTCTAAATCGTAGATGGGGATATAAGGTTGGTTGTCAATGAATACATGGAGATGGGGGCCTAGTTCCCATTGTGGATGTTTAAAAATGGGTAGATCCTTAACCTGAAAACGGACTGTAACTGTGTTGTCATTGATAACTTCATCAGGTTGAGGGGTAATTATTTTGACTTGGGGACGATAAATTTCTAAAGTTGAGCTTAGTTCTTGAATTACTGTGGGCGGTGAGACTTCTGAAAATTGCTGAGAAATTTGTTGAGGTCTCGGTTTATACTTAACCGCTACTTCTTGGCTAACAGCTTTGTCTCCACAATTAGTTAAACCGAAGGCTAGCACCAGTGTTATTAGCCACCGAAAAATAGCAAAACTTTGGGGGAAAAGTTTCTCTATTCGCTGCTTATACCAGGGATTCATGCCTTATACCCAGTTATTTTTTTTTACAACTGATTAATTATTTTGGCTGAAATCATCCATTGCACACTACAACCTAAAAGATTAAATTTTTATCACATAGCATGACTTTCTAGAAAAACAAGAAGAATAGTAAATTTTTTTACAATTTGTATTAATTAAATATTTAAATACTACAGTCAAATTCTGGGAAAACAACTATACCAGAGTCTAGACCTCTCTATTCATTGGCTTTGCGATGTCAAAGACCATAAGTTTTACGAATTGTTATCCTTTGTAAATTAAATAGAGAAACTATTGACTTTTTAGCCAAGAGTTGGCAGTCAAAAGGCTGAGAAGACAATTATTCTGGGGATTTTGAATTATTGTTAAAATGTGTCCAACAATGTACAAGTGAAGACTTTATAATTCAACAGAAACAAATTTCCACACAGCGTCTTCATCGCGGCTCCAGCAAAATTCTGGTGGAAGCGATAGTGGTTCTCTTTGTGGTTTCATGATTCCTCATTCCTTATCAGAGAGGAGGTCGAATGACGATTAGTCCTCCGGAGCGAGAGGAAAAAAAAGCCAGAGTGATTGTTGATAAAGATCCAGTACCAACCTCATTTGAAAAATGGGCGCAACCTGGACACTTCGACAGAACTCTAGCCAGAGGTCCCAAAACCACCACATGGATTTGGAACCTTCATGCCCTCGCCCACGATTTTGATACACATACAAGCGATTTAGAAGACATTTCCCGCAAGATATTCGCCGCTCACTTCGGACACCTAGCCGTAGTGACAATCTGGTTGAGCGGGATGATTTTCCACGGCGCGAAGTTCTCTAACTACGAAGCCTGGTTAAGCGACCCAATGAACGTCAAGCCAAGCGCACAAGTAGTTTGGCCGATTGTGGGACAAGACATTTTGAATGGTGATGTCGGTGGAGGCTTCCACGGTATTCAAATCACCTCTGGTTTGTTCCAAGTATGGCGGGGCTGGGGTATTACCAACTCCTTCCAACTGTATGTAACTGCAATTGGCGGCTTGGTGCTAGCAGGTTTGTTCCTGTTTGCGGGTTGGTTCCACTATCACAAGCGCGCTCCTAAACTGGAATGGTTCCAGAATGTGGAGTCGATGCTAAATCACCACTTGGCAGTATTGCTGGGTTGTGGTTCCTTGGGATGGACTGGACACTTGATCCACGTATCAGCTCCAATCAACAAGCTTTTGGATGCAGGCGTACCCCTGAAAGATGTACCCTTGCCCCATGAGTTCATCCTGAACAAAAACCTGTTGATTGACCTGTTCCCTGGCTTTGCTAGTGGTTTAACACCTTTCTTCACCTTGAACTGGGGTCAATATGCTGACTTCTTAACCTTCAAGGGCGGTTTAAACCCAGTAACTGGCGGCTTGTGGATGACTGATATTGCTCATCACCACTTAGCGATCGCTGTACTGTTCATCATTGCAGGTCATCAATACCGCACCAACTGGGGTATTGGTCACAGCATCAAAGAAATTCTAGAGAACCATAAAGGGCCATTCACTGGTGAAGGTCACAAAGGTCTCTACGAAAACCTGACCACATCTTGGCACGCTCAATTGGCAACTAACCTTGCCTTCTTGGGTTCCTTGACCATCATCATCGCGCACCACATGTACGCGATGCCCCCCTATCCCTACTTGGCAACTGACTACGCTACTCAGTTGTGCTTGTTTACCCACCATATGTGGATCGGCGGTTTCCTAATCGTCGGTGGTGCTGCTCACGCAGCCATATTCATGGTGCGGGATTACGATCCAGTGGTTAACCAAAACAACGTTCTGGATCGGGTGATTCGTCACCGGGATGCAATTATCTCTCACTTGAACTGGGTTTGTATTTTCCTAGGCTTCCACAGCTTTGGACTGTACATCCACAACGACACAATGCGTGCCTTGGGCCGTCCCCAAGACATGTTCTCCGATACAGCAATTCAGCTGCAACCAGTATTTGCTCAGTGGGTGCAGAACCTGCATACATTGGCACCTGGTGGCACAGCTCCCAATGCCTTAGAGCCTGTTAGCTATGCCTTCGGTGGTGGTATTCTGGCTGTAGGTGGTAAAGTCGCAATGATGCCCATCGCTTTGGGTACTGCTGACTTCATGGTTCACCACATCCATGCTTTCACCATCCACGTAACTGTTCTGATTCTGTTGAAGGGCGTATTGTTCGCTCGCAGCTCTCGCCTGATTCCCGATAAGGCAAACTTAGGCTTCCGCTTCCCTTGCGACGGTCCTGGCCGTGGCGGTACCTGCCAAGTTTCCGGTTGGGATCATGTGTTCCTCGGATTGTTCTGGATGTACAATTCCTTGTCAATTGTGATTTTCCACTTCAGCTGGAAGATGCAATCTGATGTTTGGGGAACTGTAGACGCAGCTGGTAATGTGTCTCATATCACTGGTGGTAACTTTGCCCAAAGTGCCATTACCATCAACGGCTGGTTGCGTGACTTCTTGTGGGCGCAAGCTTCACAAGTAATCAACTCCTACGGAAGTGCTCTGTCTGCTTATGGTCTAATGTTCCTAGGCGCACACTTTGTATGGGCATTCAGCTTAATGTTCCTGTTCAGTGGTCGTGGCTACTGGCAAGAACTGATTGAGTCTATTGTTTGGGCTCATAATAAACTGAAGGTAGCTCCAGCAATCCAACCTCGCGCTCTGAGTATTACTCAAGGTCGTGCTGTTGGTGTAGCTCACTACCTCTTAGGAGGAATCGCTACAACCTGGGCGTTCTTCCACGCACACATACTTTCAGTAGGTTAGCAATTAGCTACATCGAGTTATGAGTGATGAGTTGATGAGTGTGGAATAAACCCTTTAACTCAGAACTCATAACTACTGTAAAGCTGATAAATGATGGCTAAAGGTCAGAGGAAATAACAAAACCTATGGCAACAAAATTTCCAAAATTTAGCCAGGATCTTGCACAGGACCCAACTACGCGGCGCATCTGGTATGCGATCGCAATGGGCAACGATTTTGAAAGCCACGATGGCATGACCGAAGAAAATCTTTACCAAAAGATTTTCGCTACCCACTTCGGCCACTTGGCAATCATCTTCCTCTGGGCTTCCAGCCTCCTGTTCCATGTGGCCTGGCAAGGTAACTTTGAACAGTGGATTAAAGACCCTCTACACGTGCGCCCTATCGCTCATGCGATTTGGGATCCCCACTTTGGTAAACCAGCAATTGAAGCGTTTACCCAAGCTGGCGCAAGCAATCCTGTGAACATTGCTTACTCTGGTGTTTACCACTGGTGGTACACCATCGGTATGCGGACAAACAGCGAACTCTACACAGGTTCAGTTTTCCTTCTGCTGTTAGCAGCATTGTTCCTGTTCGCTGGTTGGTTGCACTTACAACCCAAGTTCCGTCCTAGCCTCTCTTGGTTCAAGAGTGCTGAACCCCGTCTAAATCACCACCTAGCTGGTTTGTTCGGTGTTAGCTCCTTGGCTTGGGCTGGTCACTTGATTCACGTTGCTATCCCTGAATCTCGCGGACAGCACGTAGGTTGGGATAACTTCTTAACCACCGCACCCCACCCAGCAGGTTTGACTCCGTTCTTCACAGGTAACTGGGGCGTTTACGCACAAAACCCTGATACCGCAGGTCATATTTTTGGTACATCTCAAGGTGCTGGTACAGCGATTCTGACCTTCTTGGGTGGTTTCCATCCTCAAACAGAATCCCTGTGGTTGACCGACATGGCTCACCACCACCTAGCGATCGCAGTGATCTTCATCATTGCTGGTCACATGTACCGCACTAACTTCGGAATTGGTCACAGCATCAAAGAAATGCTGAACTCCAAATCCGGTTTAGTTCCCGGTAGCAAGAGTGAAGGTCAGTTCAACCTGCCTCACCAAGGTCTATACGACACCATTAACAACTCCCTGCACTTCCAGTTGTCTTTGGCACTGGCTGCGTTGGGAACCGTTACCTCTCTGGTAGCGCAGCATATGTACTCCCTGCCTCCTTACGCATTCATTGCTAAGGACTACACCACACAGGCAGCGTTGTACACTCACCACCAATACATCGCTATCTTCTTGATGGTTGGTGCATTTGCTCACGCTGCTATCTTCTGGGTTCGTGACTACGACCCCGAACAAAACAAAGGCAACGTACTCGACCGGATTCTTCAGCACAAAGAAGCGATTATCTCGCACTTAAGCTGGGTATCCCTGTTCTTAGGTTTCCACACCTTGGGCTTATACGTTCACAACGACGTAGTAGTTGCTTTCGGTACTCCTGAAAAGCAAATCTTGATTGAACCTGTATTCGCTCAGTTCGTTCAAGCTGCTCACGGTAAAGTTCTGTATGGCTTAGACACCTTGTTGTCTAACCCCGACAGCATTGCTTACACTGCTTACCCCAACTACGGCAACGTATGGTTAAGCGGCTGGTTAGATGCCATTAACTCTGGTACTAACTCCCTATTCTTAACAATCGGCCCTGGCGACTTCTTGGTACACCATGCGATCGCTTTAGGTCTGCACACCACCACCTTGGTACTCGTTAAAGGTGCTTTGGATGCTCGTGGTTCTAAGCTGATGCCCGATAAAAAGGACTTCGGCTATGCCTTCCCCTGTGACGGCCCTGGTCGTGGCGGTACTTGCGATATCTCCGCTTGGGACGCTTTCTACCTGTCTCTATTCTGGGCATTGAACACAGTAGGTTGGGTAACTTTCTACTGGCACTGGAAACACCTAGGTATTTGGCAAGGTAACGTTGCTCAGTTCAACGAAAACTCTACCTACCTAATGGGCTGGTTCCGTGACTACCTCTGGGCTAACTCCGCTCAGTTGATCAACGGTTACAACCCCTACGGCGTGAACAACCTGTCTGTCTGGGCTTGGATGTTCCTCTTCGGACACCTAGTTTGGGCTACTGGCTTCATGTTCCTCATCTCCTGGAGAGGTTACTGGCAAGAGTTGATCGAAACCCTAGTTTGGGCGCACGAACGTACTCCTATCGCTAACCTCGTTCGCTGGAAAGACAAACCCGTTGCTCTGTCCATCGTTCAAGCTCGTGTAGTTGGTCTAGCTCACTTCACCGTCGGCTATGTCCTCACCTACGCAGCCTTCCTCATCGCCTCCACTGCTGGTAAGTTCGGTTGATCTAACTGCTAGTTTTGTAGGTAAGTAAAAAAATCCCCTGCCGCAAGGTGGGGGATTTTTTGTAGCATAATGAAAAAATAGGTTCTCAAACTTTTCCAAAATTAGTGTTAGCAATCAAATATGGAAGATATGAATTTCAAAATAATTGATATTCAAAAAGATACAAATCTTAATTGCTACTCTGTGCTTACAGTAGTGAGTATTCGCGATTTTATAGAATTTGTTCAACCCATTCACGAACAAAAAGGCAATATTGATGAACAAAGAGATGTTTTACAAACAAGGTCTGCCAAAATTATTCGTAATCAGATGGTAGAAGATTTACAACAAGGCGCAATATTACCTCCCATTGTATTAGGTATTATTTTCAAAAACCAAATCAATGAAGATAATTTTTTTAGATTGATTGAAAAAAAACAGGAAATAAGTATCTTAGATGGAATGCAACGAATACAAGCATTAAAAGAGGCTATAAAAAAACGCAAGCTTAATCATAATCTTAGAGTTGAGTTTTGGTTTGCTCATGATGAAGGTGCTTTGTTGTATAGAATGCTGGTGCTTAATTCTGGTCAAATTCCTTGGGGACTTGATAAACAATTAGAGGTCGTTTTTAAACCGATTCTGAAAAAATTAAAATCTCTTGTTCCTTATTTAGATAATTTAATATCACAAAAGATATATAAACAGTTAGAAATTGTAGAGTTATTTTTGGCATTTTCTTCTAGAAAAGTAAGAATTGATAAAAAACACCAATTAGCTGAATATCATGCTGCTTTAGATATTATGAGTCTAATTAGGGAAAAATCAGCACATATTATTGATAAATTTGAAGAAATTTTTATATTGATGATTGAAATTGATCAAATACTTTCAAGAATTGAAGACCGTTATGTTTTCAATAATCAAACTGCAAGAGTTGGATTTATAGTAGCTTGTGCCGAGAAAATTTTTGGTTTATTAGGAAGTAATACTGAGAAAGACAGTTGGCAAGTAGAAGATAATTTCAATGATTTAATCTCCAAATTACGTCAAATCAAATCTAAGATAAACTCTCAGAGTCTTCAAGAAAATTATGAATTTCTTGCTTTGGATATTTTAAAAGAAAATTTACGTTCTATTCCCAAAGAAAAACACAGACAAGCATTTTTAAATGGGTTTAAAGTCATCTTTTCTGAACCTGAAATTAACTCTTTTGCTGTTTGCTGGTATAAAATGTACCAATAAAAATTATTTTTGGGTATTGTAATAAACAAGTTGTATACAAAATCAAATATATTATTATTTTCCTATTCCTTGGTATAAAATATAATAATAAAAATATGAGTAGAACGATAAGAATATCAGTTGAAAAGATTATAAAAAAGATAAGAACAGTTGTTAATACAGAAGAAAATTACACTATTGATGGTAATCAAACTTGTATAGATTGGTTACAATCTTTAACTATTGATAATAAAATACGCTTATTTCCAAATTTTTATAGTTCTTGGCTCACTTATGAAAATCAGAGTTATTTAGTCTTAATTAATCATAGATTTAAATCTATGATTCCCAGTTTTTTACAAGAAGAAAATCTTAATGCAGGTGCTTGGGTAGCCATTATTGACGAATTGGATTTACCTCTTACGGGAGATAGTGCTATATTAGAAGAAATTTTGGAAAGCAGTTGGCCAATAAATAAGCAAGGATTTAAAAAAATAAATTTGGATACACTAATTAATAACTTTAGCCTAAAAGACTTATTTCCAAGTGTTTATTTATATAAAATTATTAGCACATTTACTCAAAAAGAAGAACTAAATCAAATTACAGGTATTGCCATAACAGAAAGTGAAAGTTATTGTTTACTACCATATAGTACAGGAGTGTTAGAAGAGTTTAAAAATACCTTTAAAAGTGGGAATAGATATATTCCTTTTGAGAATATCTTGGCGAGTTATGTAGCCTCAGATTTCAAGTTTGCTTATTTGGACTTATATAGGTGTATAGAAGGATTACAACCTCTTTATTTCTTAAAAGATTTTTATAATAAATTGGAATTGAAAGATAAATCTGTTCAAGACTTTTATATTGATTTTTATGAAAATACAAAATTAGAACCTAAACTAGAAGATTCTTTAAAAAAGCTGCTTGAATCAATAAGTATAAATTATAAATATGCTACTAGGCACGACTATAGTGCTAGTTCTTATTTATATAAGCTGAGAAATCAAATTGTTCATTTGCGACCAAAGCAATCTAATGATTTAGTACCTAAATGTATTGATGATTGGAATCTTTTAATATTAGATATGCTAACAATAATTCAAAATTTATACACAATTAATGAAAATTTATTAACTTAAAAATTCAATCGATATTTATCTATATTTTATTGTTGATTAAGTAGCCATCATAAACTGCTTATACAAGAAAACATGAAAAGGCCTGTCTTATGAAAAACCCAATTACAGCGTAGAAATGTTGCTCATTTTGGTTCATATGGATGATAGTTTTGTAGGGAGCAGAACTTGGGAGATAGATTCCCAGACGGATAGGTAAACTAGGAGCTAATCAAATTCAGCAGTTAAATTTAACCATGCTGCAAGCATATCAATTGACATCATAGCAACCAAACTGCGATATACATTACAGATACACAAGTGATGGTTTCAGTCATCCTTGATAGGCTATCAGAGTCGGGAAGTTCTGCGGAGATTGGACTGTAACAGAACAATCCTCAGTGAGATTAGCTGGCTACATTTTAAGGTTAAAATAATCAAGCCTTGGAGAAAATCCAATCATCAGGCAGCCCATAGCCCCCGCGAATAGATAACATCTATATATGAACCCTACACAAGAACAACTAAAATTAAAACTTGAACAGGCTTTGGTAGCTGCTTTTGGCGATGAGTACGCCGGAGTAGATCCAATTCTAGTTACTGCTAGCAATCCTAAATTTGGTGATTATCAAGCCAACGTTGCTTTATCCCTGAGTAAAAAATTGGGACAGCAACCCAGAGCGATCGCCTCTGCTATTGTAGAAAAATTAGATGTCTCCGCAATCTGTGAACCTCCAGAAATCGCCGGGCCTGGTTTTATCAATCTCAAGCTCACAACAGCATACCTAGAAGCCCAACTTAACGCTATTTATACAGATACCCGGCTAGGAGTCCCCACAGCGAAACACCCCCAACGGGAAATAGTCGATTTTTCCAGTCCGAATATTGCTAAGGAAATGCACGTCGGACATTTGCGTTCTACCATCATTGGTGATTGTATCGCCCGCATTCTCGAATTTCGTGGACATGATGTATTGCGGTTAAATCATGTGGGTGATTGGGGTACGCAATTCGGGATGTTAATTGCTTACCTGCGGGAAGTATACCCAGAAGCATTGACTACTGCTAACGCTTTAGATATTGGTGATTTAGTTAGTTTCTACCGCAAAGCTAAACAGCGTTTTGATGCAGACGAAACCTTCCAAGAAACTGCACGCCAAGAAGTAGTCCGACTACAAGCAGGTGCAGAAGATACACTTCACGCTTGGAAGTTGCTATGTGAACAATCACGCCAAGAATTTCAGGTAATTTATGACTTCTTGAACATCCAATTAACTGAAAGAGGCGAATCTTTTTATAATCCCTTACTACCAACAGTTGTAGAAGAATTAGATCAAACTGGCTTATTAGTAGAAAACCAAGGAGCAAAGTGTGTTTTCTTGGATGGCTTCACCAACAGAGAAGGTGAACCTCTACCTTTGATTGTACAAAAATCTGATGGCGGTTATAACTACGCTACAACTGATTTAGCATCTGTACGTTATCGGATTCAAAAAGATGAAGCCAAACGGATTATATATGTAACAGATGCCGGACAAGCAAACCACTTTGCCCAATTCTTTCAGGTAGCGCGTAAAGCTGGATGGATTCCTGATGATGTAGAATTGGTTCATGTTCCCTTTGGTTTAGTGTTAGGTGAAGACGGGAAGAAATTCAAAACTCGTTCTGGCGATACTGTCAGGTTACGGGATTTGTTAGATGAAGCAGTTTCTCGCGCTCATGCTGATTTAGAAACCAGATTAAAAGAAGAAGAACGGGAAGAAACAGCCGAATTTATTAACAAAGTGGCTGAGGTAGTTGGTATTAGTGCGGTAAAATACGCTGACTTGAGCCAAAACCGCACCAGTAACTATGTTTTCAGCTATGATAAAATGCTGGATCTCAAAGGTAATACCGCACCTTATATGTTGTATGCTTATGCCCGGATTCAAGGGATTAGCCGCAAGGGTGGGATTAACTTTGAGGAGTTGGGAAATAATGCCAAAGTAATCTTGCAGCATGAGACGGAATTTGCACTGGCTAAATTCTTACTGCAACTAGGTGAGGTTATTAGCACTGTAGAAGAAGATTTACTACCTAATCGTTTGTGTGAATATCTCTACGAACTCAGTAAAAAGTTTAATGTGTTTTATGACCGTAATCAGGGTGTACCTGTGTTAAATGCAGAAGAACCGTTACGGACATCCCGTTTAGTGCTGTGTGATTTGACAGCGAGAACTTTGAAGCTAGGCTTGTCTTTGCTGGGTATTCAGGTGTTGGAAAGAATGTAATTTTTCAGGATGCGATCGCCGTTCGCACCCCAACAGCTAGAATGGGGCTGGTACGAGGAGCGATCGCACTCATTAATATTAGGACTTACGCAACTGTCACAATAAATATCTATAATGTAGGGCGCGTTAGCCAGCATAAATCCTGTAAATAAACTTATGTTTGTCATCTGACGCACCCTACTAATGTGTCAGCAGAGATAAATTTAAAAGTCAAAAGACAACATACCCAAGTTATTAATTTTACTTAGGTATGCTGCCTGATAACTATTGTCATAGTAGCTTTAGCTCAATGTCTCAAGAGGCTTTTGCTTCCAAAGATTTGAGTAATTCAGTATTTACACCAGATTCACGAATCAGAGAGATTTTGCCAGTGCGAGCGATTTCCCGCAAACCAAATTTTTGTAGTACCTGCATAATTGCCACCATTTTACCAGGATCACCTACAACTTCTAGAGTTAGGGAATCTTCCGCCACATCTACCACACGCGCCCGAAAAATCTGAGCTAGTTCGATCACTTCTGAACGGTTGCTGCTAGTAGCATTCACCTTCAACAGCATCAATTCGCGCTCTACGCAAGGTGTTTCTGTGATATCCTGCACCTTGAGAACGTTGATCAACTTGTATAGTTGTTTGGTAAGCTGCTCAATCACGCGATCGTCACCATGTACAACCATCGTAATTCGGGAAACTCCTCCCTGTTCAGCTGAACCAACAGCCAGGCTTTCTATATTAAAGCCACGACGAGCAAATAAACCAGCAATGCGGGATAGAACACCCGCTTCATCTTCTACTAGAACTGAAAGAGTATGTTTCATCTTTGCCAACACAGGCGAGGACAGCATATTGCTAAAGCAAATAATAGCTCATAGCTGCCCTTCACGTACTGCTTAATCGGTGAGTAAATTTAAGTCTTGTACTTTATTTTAAGTTAATACCTACAATCTTCATAGTTCCAAAAAACATAGACAAATATCTCATGCCTTTCGTTTGCCGGGAATAACCCCGACAGGGCGAACTACAACGCCACGCCACTTGCTACAACAGGGGGAACCCCCGCAACGCAGTGGCTCCTCTATCCCTAGACTAAAAGCTGTCGGGACTACTTTACGTAAAATATCTAAACTATACTAACTTATGTTCCTACTCGTGTCCAACAACATTCTCGCTCAGTTCCCTTTACTAGAGAAAGCCTGTATAGGTATTTTTCGCTGACTTTTCTGGAAGAAATGACTATATTTGTTTATAAATTCGGCGAAGTTTTACAATACTCTCCCGCAAAAAGTTGTGATCAAATCATTCTGGTAGCAGAAGCTAATGAGAATAAATATCTTTTGATCGGTAGATGTGAAATATTGCTCAAACTCTTATCTTAAGTAAAGTTGTCAAGTTTAGCTGAGGAGAAAAGATTTATGAGTTGGTTAAAAAGACTGTTTGGCATGGAAAAACCGCAAAATGCCGAAGTTAATCCGACTCCGCAAGCTACACAAGCTGCTGGTACGACTACTGCGCCTACAGCTACTCAATCAATACCACCAGAGCGTATAGGATTGAATGGAGAATATGACCAAAGTGGTTTAGCCAAGAGGGTAGCATTGGCATTTGATCAAGATGCACAATTGGATGATATCAATTCTTTATGGGTAGCGCAGACTGGCAGCACAGTCGTCTTAAAAGGTCAAGTTCCTAACCAAGAAATTTTGAATAAAATGATTTCTGTAGCCCGGTCTGTACAGGGTACTGCCGCAGTTGACACCACTCAAGTTAAGATTGGCTAAACAGTTCTCAATGTTTGCTTTTCCTAGTAGATCAGCGATGTGAGGAACTTTTCAGACATTGGTTAATCCAATCTAAAATGGCTTGGTTAACTTGTTCTGGACATTCGTCATGGGGACAATGACCTACATCTTCTAAGTTGAGCAATTGTAATTTCTCGTTGTACTGAACAAATTGATTAGCCAACATCGGAGGCACAAATCGGTCTTTTTGACCCCAAATTAACAGCATGGGAATGTTGATGCTGGGTAACAGTGCTTTCACACTAGGACTAAAATTAACAGCGATCGCTCCTTTAAACAAGGCACTAAAAGCACGGACAGCACCCCTGTCTTGGGGAGGGTGAGCCAAAATCTCTATTAATTCGTCTGTGACTGCTTCAGGATTAGCATAAGCCAAACCAGCCCAGCGTCGCAGCACGCTTGGGCGACGGACAAAACGAAACACAGGGTTTAACACCAGTGGCGAAGCTACAATATTTTTAATTGTCCTAACCACAGGACGCAACCACACAGGAATAGCTTCTTGTTCCAAGGAGGGATCAGGTAAACTCATCATCACTATTCCCTGCACCATTTCTGGATGGGCGGATGCAGCTGCCAAAGAAACAAGAGAACCATTGGAATTACCCACCAGTACCACTGGTTGACGAATAAAAGTTCGCCAAAAATCATATACCTGCTCTACCCACAAATCTATGCTGTAGTTAGCTGGAGCTTTTTCTGAACCACCAAAGCCCAGCATATCCAGAGCATATACTGTATGATACTCACCTAAAACTTCTAAATTATGTCGCCAATGACCAATAGAAGCACCGAAGCCGTGGAGTAGAATCAAAGGCGTTGTCTTCTGGTAATTTTGACGGGGACGAATGTAAGTATAACGAGTTTGCCAGCCACGCCACACCCAGTCCCTTTGATTACCAACTCTTTGCTGCCAATTTACTGTAGTAGTCACACTTGTCTCCGATTGATAAATATTGCAATGCTCATAACTCCTATCTTAAAAAGTCTGGCTAGATGTATGTTGCCAAAATCAGCGATTTAGGGAAAACATACTGAGGAGTTATAGACTACCAAATTGAAAAATAATTGTTACAATAGTTAACTATTCTCTAGGTTGTGTGATTTAAGTTAACTATTGCAGAGAATCTCTCAGAGAATGAGTAGAATAACAAATACAGAGATAACTAACTACTCTATGGACTAGCTAAATTAAAACTATAGACTCTTTATGAAGTCCTCAGTTACTTTAGTGTTGTGCTTACAATGCACAACAATCAAGTCCAAGTTCATCAAGTCCAAGCTACCTACTTAAAAAAGAGCTCCCAAAAATCATAATGCCTGTGATTGAGAAAAAAAGAACTCGCGATCTGCCCCAAATTAACGAAAGAATTCGCTTCCCAAAAATTCGAGTCATTGACACTGACGGCTCCCAACTCGGAATTATGGTTCCACAGGAAGCACTGCAACTAGCAGAAGAAAAGGAGCTGGATCTAGTGCTGCTCAGTGACAAGGCTGACCCGCCAGTTTGTCGGATCATGGACTACGGGAAATATAAGTTTGAGCAAGAGAAAAAGGCGCGGGAAGCCAGGAAGAAGCAGCATACAGCCGATGTTAAAGAAGTGAAGATGCGTTACAAAATTGAAGAACACGACTATAATGTGCGTGTGAAGCAAGCAGAACGCTTCTTAAAGGATGGAGATAAAGTCAAAGCGACTGTTATGTTCCGGGGTCGAGAAATTCAACACAGTGATCTAGCAGAAACTTTACTCAAACGTATGGCGACTGATTTGGAGCCATTCGCGGAAGTGCAGCAAGCACCGAAAAAAGAAGGGCGAAACATGATGATGCTGTTGTCGCCGAAAAAATAGTCTTCGATTTATCCACTATTAAAAATATTACAACGGCTTAATAGTCGTTGAATTTGATGAAAAACTGATAGTCCTGAACGCTGAGTGGGAAACATAATACTCAGTTGTTCAGGGCTTTTGCCATTTTTAGGGGATGAGGGGATGAGGGGATGAGGGGATGAGGGGATGAGGGGGATGTAGCTTTAGCTTCCCGCAGGGTGGGGGATGAGGGGGA
>NZ_CAWMSA010000038.1:21338-40956 GCF_963870205.1 Anabaena sp. CA = ATCC 33047
CCTATTTCTCCCTTATCTCCCCCCACTCCCTTATCTCCCCCCACTCCCTCATCTCCCCCCACTCCCCTGACTCCTCCATATCTCCTAAATGCGGTGATGACATCAGAAAATAAACATGGAATTGAAAAATCGCTCATTGGCTGTAAATCAGAGTTGGCTAACACAACTCCTTAAGTGGGTGAATTTAAGACCAGAGGAAGGCGAACGGACTGGGATGCTGTTTGCCTTCTACACTACTGTGTCTGTGGGGTTGCGATGGGCGGAAGACAGTACAGTTGCCCTGTTTTTGGATGAATATGGAGCCGGGCCGCTACCTTGGATGTATATAGCTAGTGCTGGTATGGGTATGGCACTGGTTTTTTTATATTCTTGGTTGCAAAAGATTTTTCCCTTGCGTTGGGTGGTAGTAGCGATCGCACCTTGTATGGTGATGCCGTTAATTTTTTTAGTCTTGTTACGTTGGGGAATACAAGTTTCTTTATTTTCAGTAATCGTAGTATTTCTACTCAGGTTGTGGGTAGATTCCCTGTATGTAGTTAATGACCTGAATACTTCTATTGTTGCCAACCAATTATTCAATATCCGCGAGATTAAGCGCACTTACCCACTGGTAAGTAGTGGTTTATTGGTAGCAGATGTCATCAGTGGCTTTAGTTTACCTTGGTTGTTACAATTTGCCCGACTCAATCGCGTGATCATGATTGCCTGTGCCGTCATTATCTTTGGTTCTGCAATTCTCGCCTACTTGAGTCATCACTATCGAGAAGCCTTTCCTGATGCACCACAACGTATCCTACCCCAAGAACAAGCCTCTCGCCATCGTCGTCTGGAAACACCAATTAAACGCTATACATGGTATTTATTCGCCTTTGTAGGGTTGTTACAAGTTATTGGCTTGTTAATTGATTTTCAGTACCTGCAAGAACTCAAGCTAAATTTAGGTGACAAAGAACTCGCCAGCTTTTTAGGTTTATTTGGTGGCATTGTCGGACTGTGTGAACTAGCCACCCAATGGTTTTTGTCTAGCCGATTAATCGAACGCTTTGGGGTGTTTTTTAGTGCTGCGCTGTTACCTGTAGCTGTCGGCTTTGTCATCCCAGGTTTGATTGCTGTGTTGCACTTCTTCATGGGAGTCAAATCCCTGACTTTTTTCTGGGGACTGGTGGGGCTGAAATTTGTAGACGAATTGCTACGTTATACCTTTGTCATTAGTAGTAGCCCGGTATTATATCAACCCATCCCCGAACGTATTCGCAGCCGGACGCAGACATTATCTGGAGGTACAGCCGAAGCGATCGCCACCGGTTTGGCTGGCTTAGTAATTTTAATTACCTTGATAATTTGCGGGCGTTTTCTCCCTTTATCTAGCCAAAAATGGGTATTTATTGCCGAAACAATTATAGTAGCTGCTGCCTGTTTAAAAGTAGTTTGGGGATTGCGATCGCGTTATGTTGATTTGCTAGTCTTAAGTGCTGAACGTGGTGAATTAAGTGCTGCCAAAGTCGGATTACGTGCCTTTAAACAAGGCGTAGTCAAAGCGTTAGAAGAAAAAGGTAACACCACCGATAAACACTCTTGCATTGAACTGTTAGCCCAAATTGATCCCCAAGGTGCAGCCGAAATTTTAGCCGGATTACTCTATAAGTTAGCTCCCGATTTGCAGCGTCACAGTTTAGAAGTGATGCTAGCAGCCGGTGCTAAGGCTGAATATGTCTCAGAAGTGCGGTGGTTATTAGAACGTCCTCCGGGGGTTGTCAATCCAGAAGTGTTCGCTTTAGCCTTGCGTTACGTCTGGCTAGCAGAAGCTAATCCTAATCTCAGCCTCCTAGAAGAATATTTACACTCACGACACCATTCACTCATTCGTGCCACGGCGGCGGCTGTGCTACTACGTCAAGGAACACCAATGCAAAAAGTAGCAGCAACCAAAACCCTGCGTCGGATGCTGACACACAAACAAGAACAAGAACGGATGAATGGAGTCAAAGCTTTAAGAGAAGCTGTTTATCTACAAGCATTAAGGATTCACATTCCCAACTTATTGCAAGATGAATCCTTGCGGGTACGCTGCGCTGTCTTAGAAATGATTGCCGCCACTCGCATGGAAGAATATTACCCAGCATTGCTGAAAGCACTATATTACAAATCCACCCGTGCCACGGCGATGCGTGCCTTGATTAAAATGGAAAATGAAGCCTTAGATATGCTGCTACAACTGGCTACCGACGTTTACAAACCAGAAGTATTACGGATGTATGCTTGGCGGACAATAGCGCAAATCTCGACTTCAGAAGCAGTAGAAAGTTTATGGTTACATCTAGAATCTTCCTGGGGTGCGACTAGATATCATATTCTTCGTAGTTTATTGAAAATCCAAAAGCAATCAGAAATTACTAATTTAGTAGATAAATTCCAGCACAGTCGAGTAGAAATTTTAATTGATCAGGAACTACGATTTTTAGGTGAAATTTACGCGGCTTATCTAGATTTACAACCTCATTTAACTTACAATAATCATCTTACTAACCAGCGAGTTGTGATTATTCATGAGTTGCTGCAACGGGCATTGCAAGAAATAGAATGGGATGTGAGAGAAAGATTATTGCTGCTGTTGCGACTATTGTATTCACCAGAAAAAATGCAAGCTGCGGCGTTTAATTTACGGTCTGAGTCTGGGGTAAACTTAGCACGGGGGTTGGAAATTTTAGAGCATACAGTGAATTTACCCACCAAATCATTATTGTTGAATATTTTAGATCAGCGATCGCCCCAAGAAAAGCTACATTATTTAATTGAAACTGGACTGATCGAATATCAACAGTTAGCAATCGGTGATAGACTACGCCGAATGCTTGCCTTGGGGAATTTTCTCTCTGATTGGTGCTTGGCTTGCTGTTTCCATTTTGCTCAAGTTAACCGGATTCGCCTGACAATTGAAGAGATTTTGTTAGCTTTACACCATCCTACCGCCTTTGTGCGAGAAGCAGCGATCGCTTATTTAAATGTGGTTTCCCAACGTGTGCTTCAAGAACTTCTACCCTATCTGCAAAAAGATTCTCATCCTCTAGTAGCAGCACAAGTACAGGAATTAATCCAAAACACCACCAGAGAAATTTCCCCAGACTCACAAACTATCAAAGCTTAATCAAAACGTCCGTTTGCATCATTCCTGGGAAAATGTTCAGATGAGAATAGTGCAGAATTCTACCAGGAATTTTCTTATGGTAATAGAATCAGCAATTGCAGAAGAAGCGATCGCCTCTAATCTCAAGCAGTTTCTTTTAGTTCTGTCGGTATCTTTAGGGGTGGCGACTCTACCCCAAATATTTAGTTGGTTTCGTCAGATACCCTACACATTACTACTGGTAATAGTAGGTTTAGGTTTGGCGTTGGTGGATGTGCGTTTAGTCACACTTTCCCCAGCCTTAATTCTGTTCATTTTTTTACCCCCCCTATTATTTGAAGCGGCATGGAATCTCAAATGGGGAGACTTAAAGCAGGAATTTGTCCCCATTTGTCTGTATGCGGTGTTAGGAGTCTTAATTTCCATCGCTGGGGTAGCAATTGGATTGCATCAACTCGCGGGATTATCGATAACTACAGCTTTACTCATCGGTGCGAGTTTGTCTGCAACTGATCCTGTTTCCGTCACCGCTTTATTTCGGGAATTAGGTGTAAGTCAACGCCTAGTCACCCTCATGGAAGGTGAAAGCTTATTTAATGATGGCATGGCAGTAGTTGCCTTTGGTTTTTTGGTAGCCTTGCCTTTAGGAAATGCTAAATTAGGATTTCAGCCTGTCGTGCTGGAATTATTTCAAGTTGTCGGTATTGGTTTAGCGGTGGGAGGCTTGATTGGCTATGGTATTTCTTACCTCACCCAACGCTTTGATTTACCAATGGTAGAACAATCTCTGACTTTAGTATCGGCTTATGGTACTTATTTAATTACCGAAGACTTGGGTGGTTCTGGGGTGATTGGAGTTGTCACCACAGGTTTAATTTTAGGTAACTTTGGTTCTCGCATTGGGATGAATCCCCGCACCCGGATTATTGTCTCCGAATTTTGGGAGTTTTTAGCGTTTTTTGTGAATTCCATTGTATTTTTGCTAATCGGCGATCAAATACGCTTCGCTAGTTTAGGAGAAAATCTAGACACGATTTGGTTGACAGTAGCAGCAATGATTTTAATGCGCGCGATCGCCCTTTGGATTCTCAGCTACTTTAGTACCACCATCACCAAATCAGATATTTCTCTACCCGAACAAACTATCCTGTGGTGGGGTGGGTTACGCGGTTCTGTCTCTATAGCTTTAGCCTTGAGTGTACCAACAGTTTTACCACAACGAGAAAAAATCATTGCTATCGTCTTTGGAGTAGTTCTATTTACTCTCCTCGTTCAAGGATTAACTATTAAACCGCTAGTCAAAAAGCTCAATTTACTAGGTGATGCACCCCTAAAAGAAGAATATTTAGAAATGGTGGCTCGTCATCTGGCCTTAGAAAGAGTTTTGCAATATCTCCAAACAGAAGCACATCCCGGCGTTAATCCAGAGTTTGTTCGTTACCAAGGGCAACTGATCAAAGGTGAAATTGAAGATTTGCTCCTAGAAATTGACAAATTACAAAATGAGCATCCCAATCTCCAAAATTTTACCAGTGAAAAGTTTCGAGAGAAACTACTAGCAATTGAAGCCGATACCTATGCAGAATTTGTCAAATCAGGCCGATTAAATAAAGAATTAGCACCTATGCTAGAAAATGTTTTGCAACAAGAGAAACATTTAACCTAGAGGTTAGGAAGAGACAAGGGTGCAGGGTAAAATAACTTTCACCCAGTACCCAGTCACCATCATCAAGATGAACCACTTTCAGCGAAATCTAAAGTTTTTGATTAGTTTTCCCCATGACCAAAGTTTCTTCATCCAACCCCATAAAATTCGCAATATAGAAAGAGTAGTGTTTCTACCTTCTACTTGCTGCTGTGGTTGCTCAACTTTTGGTAATTTACCACCAGATTTAAGCTGTTCTAGCAACTGGTTATTGTCGTAATAATGTTCCAACGCCAGAATTTTGAAGTTCTCGTTGACATGAATCACACTTGTACCGATGATTTCAATAGTTTCACCTGTTGGTGCATAGTCTTTATATGCACCGTTAAATCTTCCCCACTGTCGCCATTTCACAACAATAGTTGGCAAACTAGAATAAACTTCCACAACTTCCCATAAAAAACCATCAGGAAATGCCAGATTTAAGAGAGGATTTGAGATGACAAACTTCTCCTCAGTAGCTGTATAATGTTTTGTGTTGCCGATAAATAGTTTATAAGTACCAGAATTAATTAAATCTGTGATGGTGTAGCCATAACCAGCATTGGTACTCATGCGAAACTTATCTTGCACAACAGAAAGCCACTGCGCCGGATTGGTTTTAAAATTCGCCTCAATTTCAAAATTCAGCAATAAATTTTGTACCAATCTTTCCAAGGAATTTTCAGGATGATTCTTGGTTCTTTCTGGGGTTAAACTTTGATGAGATTTGGTAATGTCTGGCTTTTGTCCATAACGCCAATCGATATTATTGCTGTATTGCAGAAATGTCTCTCTATCTTGTACCCAAAGATTAAGCTTACTGATGTCAATGAAAATCATAAATGCCTACGGGAAAATGACGAAATGACTGGAAATTCATGATCAACCTCAGAATTACGCAGCGATAACCCTTAGAATTTGCAGCTAGTTATACAGCTTTTTGTAGATTTCATCTCTGATTGTTTTGTAGCGTCAGAGATTTTCAAATATATCGACTTGCATCTTTTAGTATTATGCAAGTCAGTACAAAAAAAGGTGATTAATATAGTAATTTTAGATAAATTTTGGCAAGGATTTATTTACATTTTTAACAGGAATATCATAAAATAAATATGAAACTGGTAGGTTGTGTTACACTGCGTTAATGCACCAGTTATTATATAAAACTGTAATCATAATAACTAAAAAATAACTAATAGTTTATTTATATTTTGAGATGAATTACTTAACTCAAAAACTATGTTTAGTATGGGTAGCGATCGCCCTATTATCTACTGGGTGTGAACAAGTCACCAAACAATTACCATCTAGGCAACCACCACAACCGTCACTATCTCCTAAATCTGCCACAAACGCCCAAATAGAGGCAGAGATTCGCCAAGAAATTAACCAAGTACGACAAAAAAATGGTCTTCAACCATTAAAAGATCATCAAAATTTAGCGCAAGTAGCCCGTAAATATAGTCGCCAAATGGCACAAAAAAACTTCTTTAGCCATACTGGTGCAGACGGTAGTACACCACAGGAAAGAGTGCTAAAAGACGGTATTCTTTACACCGCAGTCGGTGAGAACTTATTCATGAGTAAACTACCCACACTGTACCCGCTCAGGGTCAGTGTGGGCTTTTAGTAGCCCTGAACTGTCTGTGCTGAGATGGCAACACAAACAGTTCGAGCCTCTGGGCTGGTTTACAAAAACAGCCCCAATAGCAGATATATTTTTGCTACCGTTATCATCGGCATCCCCACTCCAAGAACAAGCTTCATTAGTACATTTGAAACTCTTGTCAGAACGCAATCCAATATGTAGGCATTGATGGCAAGTTTGACTTGTCCAAGCGGGAGGAACAGCAATTATTTCTACTCCAAATCGGATGGCTTTGTATTCCAAAAAAGACCTTAATTGATAGAAAGACCAAGAGTTTGAACGTCTACGTTCTGTTTTACTTCTTGGCTTCTGGTTAGTTCTTTCACGAATACCCGTTAAGTCTTCAATTGCCACTGCTGCATGATTTTTTAATGCGTCCTGAATAATGGACTTGCTAATGTTGTGGTTTAACCATTGTTGAAATCTTCTCTCCTTGCCCGACAGCCGTTTCAAGATATTTCTAGCTCTACGTCTAGTTGACTTTGTGCCTTTCGTAGCTTTTTTCTGGAGAGAACCTCTCACTCTAGAAAACTTGTCTCTAGCATCGTTGATTTGCTTTCCATCCCATTTATCGCCATTGCTAGTTACAGCAATGTCTCGCCTTCCAAAATCAACACCAATTACATTAGTTGATTTGATTGGTTCTGGTGCTTCATCTTTAATTTGAATGTGGATGTAGTAGTTGCCATCACGATGTTTACATAGCTGCGCTGATGTAGGTTTTCTACCTTTTAATTTACCTCTTTGATAATTACCAGCATCAATTTTGATATGTTCTCTGCCATTCATCAAAGTGAGGCTAACAGTCCAGTCTTTCTCTCTAAATGAGAAAATCCTGGCATCATAATCAGCCGATGTTGGCTTGAATGCTTTAACCGGCTTGTCTTTTTGTTTGGCAGCTTTGCGATTAGCCCCAACCCTAGCGCAAGCACGCACAGCTAAATTTGCACTCAACCCAAACAAAGCACGAATCTCGTTATAGACCATGTTTTGAATAGTAGTCTTACTGGTTATCTGAGGCTTAACTTTTTGGTTAGCGTAATTACACGCCGACTCAAAAGCTTTCAATACCAGTTCGATTTCTTCTGCTTGTTTTTGAGAGGGGTTGAGTTTGCAAACTAGCGTCAATACTTGTTCCATGACTTCGACCTAATCACAGATGAACATAATACATCAAAACAATCGTGTTGTATCAAAGATTTATTTGGGAAAAGCTCCACTATCCCTCTCCCTAGCTTCGCTCACGCTCAGTATTGGTCAAGGGATGTTTCGCTTTTCCCCCGCAATTCCTCTCGACACTGACCCTATCGGGTGAGCGTGTGAGCCTCCTTACGGAAATAGGTGAAAATATACCTCAACCAGTACCAACCGCCATTGATGGCTGGATGAAAAGTCCCGGACATCGAGACAATATTCTGCGTCCCATATTCACTCAAACAGGTGTAGGAGTCTGGCAAGAAGGTGATAAATACTACATTACTCAATTATTTTTACTGCCATTTCCGTTTTAGGGAGGAGGGTAGGAAAGATTTTACTCTCATCCCCAGATAGGTGCAGCGATCGCCTGAAATTATCTACACTGCAAATATCAGGCCACTTTAACAGGAAACCATCGTGAAAGCTAAATGGATAATTACAGCAGTTTCAGCAGCATTATTTTTTGGTGGTAGCCTGTTTACCTCATTACGCGATCCTTGGTTTCAGAACTTGCAACGTCCCGACTGGTTAACTTTTGAGTTAATCATCCCATTTATTTGGACGTTAATTTGGGCTTGTCTCACCATCTCAGCGATTATTGTCTGGGAAAAACGCACAAAACAAGGTTTTAGACCTGGAAATTTAATGATGATTTACGCGGCGATCGCTCTACTCACATCCGCTTACAGCCCCATCGTAGTAGAACTTCGCAGTCTCACAGGTGGAATCATTATTGGTGGAGTAGCTACCCTTCTCGTCTATATCTTGGCGTTTATCGTCAAACCCATCTCACAAACAGCCGCTTGGCTGTTCCTGCCCTATGCTCTCTGGGGCCCCTTCGGTACATACTTAACTTGGTTATTACTGCAACTCAATCCTGGCGTAGCTGGTTAAAAGATTGCACCACAAAAAAAACTGTGTAAGCCACCGCCAAAACCATGAAACGACTTGTTCTACAACCTGCACTGTACCTAGCTTTTTTGATAACTGGATGTATTGCCACTCCAGGAGCTAGGAATACTCAATCCTTACCAGCAAACCAACCACTAATTCCCCATAATCCCACAGATCCTAACTATGTAACACGAGTTGTTCAGCAGGTAGGCCCCGCAGTAGTGCGAATTGATGCCACTCGCACCGTATCCGTATCCCCTAATCCGGTATTAGAGCGGTTTTTTGGGGAAGATTTGCCCAGTCAAGAACAAGTACAACGGGGTATAGGTTCCGGGTTTATTACCAGTGCTGACGGATTAATTTTTACCAATGCTCATGTAGTCGCAGGTGCGGATAATGTTTCCGTATTATTAAAAGACGGTCGTCGTGTTCAAGGTGACGTTTTAGGAGTTGACCGGGTTACAGATGTCGCCGTCGTCAAAATTCCAGCCTCGGACTTACCAGTAGTAAAATTAGGTAACTCTGATAATCTGACACCAGGACAGTGGGCGATCGCTATTGGTAATCCCCTCGGACTAGATAACACCGTCACCCAAGGCATCATCAGTGCTACTCAGCGTTCCGTCGCGGATTTAGGTGTACCAGCCGAGCGCGTTGACTTTATCCAAACCGATGCCGCTATTAACCCCGGCAACTCTGGCGGCCCTTTGCTCAATAGTCAAGGCGAAGTTATTGGCATGAATACCGCCATTATCCGAGGAGCGCAAGGCTTAGGTTTCGCGATTCCCATTAATACAGTGCAACGTATCGCCACACAATTAGCCACCAAAGGCAAAATAGATCACCCCTACATTGGCGTTCAAATGGCTCAATTGACACCTGAATTGCAATCAAAAATTAATCAGAGTGATGCTGGTGTGAAAATTAACCTAGATTCAGGTGTAATTATTCTGGGAGTTGCCCGTAATTCTCCGGCTGCTCGTGCCGGCTTGCGTCCTGGTGACATTATCGAAAGTATTAATGGCGTTGCTATCACAGATACACAGCAAGTACAACAACAAGTAGAAGCCACCAAAATTGGTGATGCTATCCCATTGACTATCAATCGTAATGGTAATCAGCAAACAATTAAAATCCGACCTGCGGCTTTACCCCAAAAAGAACCAACTTAAAAGCAGCCAGTAAAACACAAAAGTTCTCATCTTTCTTCGGGTGCATATCTGATTGACACCTCTCTATCATTTGCTAGAGGCAACAATAATTACCATTGTCTATGCTTTTGGTGATTTAGCGTTAAGCTTTTTCACTCAAATTGCTGGAAACAAGAACAAGTTATGCAAGGCTTTCGCATAGGTTCGATTTTCGGGTTTGAAATCCGAATAGATTTGTCTTGGTTGCTCATATTCTTTCTCGTTCTCTGGACTTTAAGCGCGGGTTTATTTCCAGAAAATTATCCCGGACTCAGCAATGCTACTTATTTTGGGATGGGTATAGTAGCAACATTGCTGTTTTTCGTTTCATTACTCACTCATGAACTTTCTCACTCGTTTGTAGCCAGAGCTAAAGGCATACCTGTAGAGGGAATTACGCTGTTTATTTTTGGTGGAGTTTCCCGCACTCGCATGGATGCAGAAACCCCAGGCGATGAGTTTCAAATTGCCGGAATTGGGCCTCTGATTAGTGTGGTACTTGCTGCCTTATTTGGTGTGTTGTGGTATGTAGGTAAAAATGCAGGGTGGAGCGTTGTAGTTAATGGTGTGACTTCTTATTTAGCCTCTATTAACTTGGCATTGGCTATTTTTAATATGTTACCCGGATTTCCTTTAGATGGCGGGCGTGTTTTTCGTTCTCTAGTGTGGAAATACACGGGTAACATCAAAACAGCGACAAAAGTTGCTTCTACAGGCGGAAAATGGCTTGGTTATTGCCTGATTGCGGTTGGTTTGTTGCAAATGTTCGCTGGTGCAATTATAGGCGGACTCTGGTTTATCCTGATTGGTTGGTTTTTGAATAACGCCGCCACTGCTAGTTATGAGGAAATTTTGCTACGTACCAGTTTAGAAGGAGTACGAGCCAGAGAAGTGATGACACCCTATCCAGAAACCGTCAACGCTGACTTAACACTCCAAGAATTAGTGGATAAATATTTTCTCAGTCGTCGCTATCAATCTTTTCCAGTCATTCAAAATGATAACCTGATAGGAATTATTACTTTAAATCAGGTGAAGGATATCCCGCGAGAAGAATGGATGTACCGCACTGTTAAAGAAACTATGATTCCCTCAGAACAAGGAGTAACCACGCGCCCAGAAGAACAGATGACTCAGGTACTACAAAAAATGCAAGATTCAGGGGTGCGGCGCGTGTTAGTCACTCAAAATGGTTTGCTCAAAGGTATTATCACCGCTAATGATATAGCTAACTGGCTACAGCGACGACGAGAATTTGGTGAGGTTACTTAAGTATCTCTTATTTAAAAATATTTTTAGGAGAGAATTTATCATTTTTGGGGGAATAATCCGAGCAATCTTTAGCTTCTTCTGTCATCACAATAGAAGGTTGCACAGCACACTTCATATAGTGGTTATTTGCATAAAATCGACAGTTTCTACAAGGTAATTGATTTATTCCTTTAACTGTCTCTACCATCTTATATTCTAAAATCGACCTGATTTTTCGCAAGATCAGGAAAAATATCACCCAACTAAAAACTAAACCGATAGGAGTTAAGGATATAGCTATATTAGGTATGTCTAAGTTATTAACTTGCGGTTGGTTGTTTTTAACTTCATTCTGAATCACCTGCTTGATAGATTGATTCAATGTTAATTTATTGTGCATTCCTTGATTAAATGACATATTGATTAGCCTGAGTTATATATATTGACAAGTTGAATGTTTGTGAAAAATGCGTGTTGTTTTATGAGCAAAATATTTCATGTGTCTGTGAGAATATCTGCTAAAAACAGCGTGAAATAATCTATTATTTTTTTATAGAGAAAAATTTGGCTTTATGATGAATGGCTGTGTATTTAAACCTTAACATTTGGCTTATGTAGTCATTACCCTAACTAGCTTATTAATTTATTCATACTGAAGCTTTAATAATAATTCAATTATATATAGGTTTAGCAAAACTCTATATGTTCCATCTCTGCCAATAGTTTTGCTTGCATGATTTATTTATATATCCAAAGGAATATATTTAAGACATAAATTTTCTCTGATTATTTATGTGCTAGAATTTGCAAGTAAGAGAAGTTTAAATCAACTAAAAAGTCCAGACAAATTGTAATTTGTGGCAAAAAGATAGAAAATTAAAAGCTGATAAAAATAAGGATTTTGGATGATAATAAACTTGACTAAACTGAAAGTGATTAATTTAGGGTGTTCACGGTAATAATCCTCATAAAAGGCAAAAGCAGAGGATGATTATTTTAAAATTAGTAAATTAATAAAATAGTGTAAGCAATCATTGTTATGCTCAACCTGATTTTAACTTGGCTAGTTACCAGCATCAGCTTTTTAATTATTTCCAGGCTACCATTAGGGATTGAAATTGATGGTTTTGGGAAAGCGGCGATCGCAGCTGCTGTTTTCGGAATTTTGAACGCCTTACTCTTACCGATTCTGAGTGTGCTAACTTTCCCATTTATTCTTCTGACTTTCGGATTATTCTTTTTCGTATTGAATGCAATAATTTTTGCCTTAGCAGCCTATTTAGTAGAAGGCTTTCGTCTGCGCTGGGGTTTTTGGAGCGCATTAATCGGTTCTATAGCTTTGGCAATTATTAATTCTATTCTTTTAAGTATTTTGTCACCATTGACATAACAATTGCAGCAGTTAGTCATTAGCCATGAGTTGTTCTCCTGCGCTTCCTCAGCTTTCTGGGCTTTGAAAGTTCCCATACACCGATTGATTTGTCGGATGAGATCAGAGAAAATCAATCTTGTCAACCAATTAAAATCTTGATTTTGAGGTATTACTTGATGTTGAAGTATTTGCAAAAAACATTTGCTTTATTGCTAACAGTTGTTTTGCTGTCAACTCTGTTAATGGCTTGTGATACAGTTACCACTGCTGAGTCGGAAACTGCCACCGCTTCATCAACTGCTGCCTATTCTTCTCTACCCGTAGCTTACACTGACAAAGAACTAAGTGCTTCTCCTGCCAAGTTGCCGCCATTACCTTATGACAACACAGCGTTGAGTAAAGCCATTGATGCAGAAACGATGAAATTGCATCATGACGCGCATCATGCTGCTTATGTGAACAATCTCAATGATGCGTTGAAAAATTTCCAGAATCTCCAAAAAAGAAGCGTGGAAAGTTTACTGAGGGATTTGAACAGTGTACCGGAAGATATTCGGACGAAGGTACGCAATAATGGCGGAGGACACTTAAACCATACAATGTTTTGGCAAATCATGAGTCCTGAAGGTGGTGGAGAACCTACAGGAGAACTGGCGCAAGAGATTAACACAACTTTTGGCAGCTTTGATCAATTTAAACAACAATTTAACCAAGCTGGTGCTAGCCGCTTCGGTAGTGGTTGGGTTTGGCTAGTGCGTAATCCCCAGGGACAATTACAAATTACAACTACTGCTAATCAGGATAACCCCATCATGGAAGGTTCATATCCGATTATGGGCAATGATGTTTGGGAACACGCCTATTATTTGAGATATCGCAACCGTCGCGGGGAGTATTTAAATAATTGGTGGAATGTAGTTAATTGGCCAGAAATTAACAAGCGATCGCAACTTTCATTAAAGCAATCATAATCCGATTTTCTAACCAGCAAACACTTGCGGCCAAGTTGTATAAACAAACACTGCTACAGAAGCGATCGCTAATAATCCCTGAATCAAATTTCCTACTACTGTTCCCACCACAATACCCACACCAGCCTTAATTGCCAATCCTAATTGCCGACAATAAATATACTCGGCAATAATTGCACCTAACAACGGCCCGAACAAAATCCCCAACAACGGGCCACCCACAGGTAAAGTTGGTAGTAATCCGAAAAACCCTAGCAAGAACCCGACAAATGCACCAATTTGTCCCCACTTGCTAGCACCAGCTTGTTTTGCTCCCCAATAACCAGCTAAAAAATCAACGCCAATACTCAAAATTAAAACAATCGCTGTCACAATCAAAGGGATTTTAATAGCTACAAAGGAATGACTGACAATTCCCCAGATAATAATTGCCACTAAAATTAAACTCGTTCCAGGTATAGCAGGTACTACAGCACCGATAATACCTACAACCATCAAAGCCACAAGTAGCCAATAAATAATTTGCATAATTCTTAATGAGTGTCAGCAGTTGGGGTTTTTAATTTGGCAATGATTCTTATACCTTAAATATTGAGTATTATCGTCAGATATCTTACCCCTTACTCTAAAAGAAAGTAGTAATTAGACAAAGATAATACTCAATAAAACAGGCTATGGGTAGATTTAAAAGTATTGTTGATAATATGCTTCTACCGCACCCACAGCTTTGAGTAATGGCGCATCCAAAGAATCAATCCAATCAGCCACCTCCCGCGCTAGACCAAGAGTTGAATGTCCTGCTGATGGTTCAAGCTGACCATTGATTGTCTTGTGTTTAACAGATTCGAGAACACTGATCAGATTATTTAAACGCTGTGAGTGTCCAGAGTGATGACGCATCTGTTCAGCAATTTCAACCGATTTGTCGATGAGCTTGATAAAATTTTCTGTTGGAGTTGCCATAAATTTATTCACAAGTAAAATCTTCTACAGCCATATTGCCGTCCTCAGACCATTTAATATTGGGATCTCTGGTAGATTCAATAAAGGTCTGTTGACCACCACCGGGATAGCATAATGCGGGTGTTTGAGGTGCGACAGTGCCTTTATAAACTGTTGTTCCTGCTGGTAAAGTCACTTTTAGCCGCATAGTGGCTTGATTCCCCCAAGATTGATTGAGAGCTAAATTCCTAATTACTTCTGTATTTTTCTCATATTTATTAGTTGTGAGATACCTACCATATTTGTTGCCACTGCTACTATAGTAGCGATAAAAAGTTTGAGGTTCATTGAGTTTTACAGCCTCACATTTAGAGTTCTCGAAAGTAACAGCAATTTCAGCCGGCAAAGGACAAGATGAGCTAACTTCTTGAGCAACAACTTGGGGGGAATTGAATATCAGACCTGGAGTGACTGAAATTAAGTTACTGAGAACACCTACGCCAATACTAAGGGATACTGACTGCAATTTCATGTTGACGCTTCCTTTCAATACTTGGTAAATTGTTTTACCCGTATTGTACAGGTTATTTATGTCCCTTGTATATTAACTAACGTTTAAATATATGTATATAAAATAATACCTGAATCAAAACATAATCCAAAATGTAGGGTGCGTCAGTACGAGAAACCCTAGCCATACCAAGAAAATATTCATACTGACGCACCCTACTAACAGGTGTTCCCTGATGTGAAGTTGCACTTATCTGTCTTTATCCGCGTTTATCTGCGTCCATCTGCCTTCAATAATGTTCTGCGAGAGTAACTGCTAATTTATCAGCAATCCCAGATATCCAGTTTTCATCTTGTTTTGTGTAACTTCTAGGCGCATTTGCTCCTAAAATCAATACACCTTGATTACCCAGAGGCTGACAAATTACCCCTTGTGTATTTTCTGGTAAATAATCAAATTCAAATCTGCCTGGGTAGACATTTAACGCTACCAAATAAACAGGCTGTTGTTTTTCTAACACCCGTTTAACAATTGCGCCGGGAACTACTTCTGATTTTTTGCCCAGAATGCCGCGACGTAACAAAACTTTACCTTGATAGAAAACTACGAGCGATCGCGTTACCGTATTAGTTAAAAGTAAATGCGAAGCCCAGGCTAATTCTGTTTTCACGGCTTCTGGTAAATCAGGTGCTAACACAAAACCTTCTTCACCAATTAATTCTACAGCTTCAGGCGATCGCGGCTGTACTTGTTGCCAAATTAACCCGGTTAAAATTAGCACTGCACTCAAAATTACACCCAGCACATCACCCCGCGCTTGGGAATCTGTAAGTTCCGGTGTTAACAAGCGATTAATCAACAACAGGGTTGCGCCTAGCCCACCAACTACCAAAGGTAAACGCCGTAAAACTCGATTGGGATCAGATTTAGTCATTAGTCATTAGTCATTAGTCATTAGTCATTGGGGAAGGTTGATGGTTGACGGTTGACTGGGTAAAAATTTTTCTCCCTCCGCTTCCTCCGCTTCCTCCGCTTCCTCCGCTTAAGAACTTTTTACTCTTCTCCTGGTTCAATTATCCGTTGAAACAAATAACCTGTACCGCGTGCGGTGAGTATCAACTCTGGGTTACTGGGATCATCTTCTAATTTTGCCCGTAAGCGGGATATGTGTACATCAACTACACGAGTATCAACATGACGTTCTGGTGTATATCCCCAAACTTCCTGCAAAATTTCCGAACGAGAAAAGGCTTCACCAGAGCGACTGACCAGTAACTCTAGTAAACTAAACTCCATGCCTGTTAATCTAATCCGTTCATCACCTTTGTAGACTTGCCGCTTGTTAGTATCAATTTTGATATTACCAACATGAATTACCCCAGAACTAGGGATACCAGACGCGCCAGTTTTGTCTACCCGTCTTAAGACTGAACGAATTCGCGCTTCTAACTCTTTGGGTGAGAAGGGTTTAACTACATAGTCATCAGCACCTAATTCTAACCCGGTGATGCGGTCGGCTACGTCTCCCAAGGCTGTTAACATAATAATCGGTACATCCGATTCTTTACGTAGCTCTTGACAAACACCGTAACCGTCGAGTTTTGGCATCATCACATCCAAAACCACTAAATCAGGATCAGCTTTGCGAAACGTGTCTAAAGCTTCTTCTCCATCACCAGCCGTGACTACATCGTAGCCAATCATCGAAAGGCGCGTTTCTAAAATCCGGCGAATGCTGGCTTCATCGTCTACTACCAGGATTTTTTCTTTATGACTTTCCAAGTTTCTCAACGCTCCTTAACAACTAAAAATTTTTCATGATTAATTTTTAATACCATAATATTAAGATATCATTCCCTCTATTAATTTGGAAAAAGCGGTAAAGCCGCTATGAATCAGATTTTCAACTACAAGAAAACTTAAGCAAAAATTAAGATAATTCATATTATTTAAGATTTAAGAATGCCAAAGCCCAAAACCTTTTACATTTGTAACGAATGTCGAGCCGAGTCGTCCCAATGGTTTGGTAAGTGTCCCAATTGTGGTACTTACAATTCTTTAGAAGAACAGATTAGCATCCAATCTTCCGTAGATATACTCAGTCGTGGGGGAGTCAGTGGTTGGCATTCCACTCAGATTAACGGAAAATCGCCAACAAAGCCAGCAAAACCACGAGCAGCCTTAACATTTGACCAAATTAGCGATCGCCAAGTCACCCGTTGGGAATCAGGTTATGGTGAATTAGATCGAGTGCTGGGTGGTGGAGTAGTTCCCGGTTCGATGGTGTTAATTGGTGGTGATCCCGGTATTGGCAAATCTACCTTATTGTTACAAGTCTCTAATTTATTAGCGCAGAGATATCGCATCCTCTACGTTTCCGGGGAAGAATCAGGACAGCAAGTCAAGTTAAGAGCCTCACGTTTAGGTGTCTCCAAGCCTTGTAGTATAGAGGAAGATGCTCAGGATAATACAACAGAAGACACACCTGAATCAAAACCAACAGAGGAAACAACAGCCGAAAATCAACAGCAACCAGAAGCCTCTGAAGGTATAGGCGCAGATTTGTACATATTACCAGAAACAGATTTGGAAGAGATTTTGCGGGAAATCGATTCCCTAAAACCAAATGTGGCGGTGATTGATAGTATTCAAACAGTGTTTTTTCCGGCGTTAACATCTGCACCGGGTTCGGTAGCGCAGGTGAGGGAATGCACGGCGGCGTTGATGAAAGTGGCAAAACATGAAGATATTACCATGTTAATTGTCGGACACGTCACTAAAGAAGGAGCGATCGCCGGGCCGAAAGTTTTAGAACACTTAGTAGATACAGTATTGTATTTTGAAGGCGATCGCTTTGCCTCCCACCGCTTGTTAAGAACTGTCAAAAATCGGTTTGGTGCAACTCACGAAATCGGTATTTTTGAAATGGTGCAACACGGGTTGCGAGAAGTACCTAACCCCAGTGAGTTATTTTTAGGTAATCGTGATGATCCCGCACCCGGAACAGCCATTGTAGTGGCTTGTGAAGGTACACGCCCGATTGTAGTCGAATTGCAAGCCTTAGTCAGTCCTACGAGTTATCCCTCACCCCGTCGGGCTGGGACTGGTATAGATTATAACCGATTGGTGCAGATTCTCGCCGTGTTAGAAAAGCGGGTGGGGATTCCGATGTCGAAATTAGATTCTTACGTAGCTTCGGCTGGGGGGTTAAATGTAGAAGAACCAGCCGTAGATTTAGGAATAGCGATCGCCATTGTAGCGAGTTTCCGCGATCGCATCGTTGATCCGGGTACAGTCTTGATTGGTGAAGTCGGGTTAGGTGGGCAAGTGCGAGCCGTGTCTCAAATGGAACTGCGGCTAAAAGAAGCAGCCAAACTGGGATTTAAACGAGCGATCGTTCCTAAAGGTCAGAAATTTCCCGACCTTAACATTGAGATTTTACCAGTTTCCAAAGTCATTGACGCGATTATTGCCGCCATCCCCCATCAAACATTAGAAGACAGCGATTTCGAGCCAGACGAAGACGAGTAAACACACATCTTGCACCTGTTTCTTGATAATAATGCTTGTAGGCTGGGCATTGCTTGGAAGTTGCTCAAAGCTGTAGTTTTACGTTGTTAGGTGTGCATCGCCTTCAGCTTATTGAGAATGGTGCAAGATATCAGTTGCCCATTCATGTACAGACGCGATGAATCGCGTCTCTATTATGACTAGCTTTATTTGCTCCTAATTTTGCGAATCAAGAAAAGCAATACAACTTGCAGAACGTTTGCGACAATTAGGGATTAATCCTGATGAGTTGTAATTGCGAGATAAACCCGTAGATAGAAATGCGATCGCCTGAAAATTGTCACAATGATGGCATCACAATTTCTCTCAGCATAAATAACATTATGGGCTTTGGTATTGGAGACTTATTCTGGATTTTTCTTCTCCTCTCATCCCTACAACCCATCTGGCAAAAACGCCAAATCGAATATAGACGCTTCCGCAGCATACAAGAATTTCAAAAACAACGGGGCAGTCGTGTAATTTTATTAATACACCGCCAAGAGTCCATCAGTTTATTAGGTATTCCCATTTCTCGCTACATCACCATTGAAGACTCAGAACAAATACTCAGGGCAATTCGTCTTACCCCCTCCGATGTCCCCATTGACTTAATTTTACATACTCCCGGTGGTTTGGTACTAGCCACTGAACAAATTGCTAGAGCCTTAATTCGTCATCCATCCAAAGTCAGTGTCTTTGTACCTCACTATGCCATGAGTGGCGGTACAATGCTCGCACTGGCAGCAGATCAAATCATCATGGATGCTAACGCCGTTTTAGGCCCAGTTGATCCCCAACTGGGTAACTTACCAGCCGCCAGCCTTCTCAAAGTCGTCAAAGATAAACCCATCAGTGAAATTGACGACCAAACTCTCATCATGGCAGACTTAGCCGACAAAGCAATTCAGCAAGTACAGCGATTTGTACGGACTCTGCTCAAAGATAATATACCAAAACAAAAAGTTAACCCAGAAAATATAGAACCCATCATCGAAGCTTTAACCACTGGACGTGTCACCCATGATTATCCCATCACAGTTGAGGAAGCCACAGAATTGGGGCTGCCCGTAACAGTCGGACTGCCCCGTTGTATATACGAACTCATGGACTTATATCCACAACCACAAGGCGGAAGACCCACTGTTCAGTATATACCTTTACCTTACGATGACCGTCGTCCCCTTTTACCTACACCCAAGGGTAGACCAATGGAAGAACCAAATCAAAATAGTTAAAGTAATGCTTACGGTGTAGCCGTTGGTGTAGCCGTTGGTGTAGC
>NZ_CAWMSA010000039.1:0-302 GCF_963870205.1 Anabaena sp. CA = ATCC 33047
GCATCGGAAACCCCAGCAGTACCATTTTTTGCTCGCTTCCTAGAAGAACAAGCATCTCAGGCAGACAAGACCCCAATCTATACTCTAAAGTATCCTTCTGATTGGGAAGATTTCTAAATTCGAGCCAACTGCATCGGAATGCAAGCAGTAGTTTTCAGTTATCAAATAATTGAAAGCTACTCCTGACAATCAACCAATATCGAGAGAAAAACCATGTCTAACAACACAGTGAAAGCATCGGAAACCCCAGCAGTACCATTTTTTGCTCGCTTCCTAGAAGAACAAGCATCTCAGGCAGACAA